>JBDSAM010000374.1:0-2852 GCA_039922135.1 Blastocatellia bacterium | reverse complement strand
GTCGGTCGAAAAAGCCAGCAGATTGCCGTCCGTGCTGACGTTGTAAGACCCCAAACTGAAGAACTGCTTGCCTTCGGCCATCTGGTTTTCGTCAATTGTGATTTCTTCGGGCGCGGTCAGCGATCCTTTCTTGCGGCATCGGATTGCATACTGCTTTCCCTTCTCCGTGCGCGAATAGTAGTAATAATCGCCCTGTTTGTAAGGCACCTGCGCATCGTCTTCCTTGATGCGGCCAAGCATCTCAGTGTAAAGCGCCTCGCGAAAACCTTGCTGGGATCGGGTCATCGCGTCAGCGTAATCGTTCTCGGCTTTCAGATAATTTACGACGTCCGCGCTTTCGCGTTTGTCATCGCGCAGCCAGCCGTAATCATCCGTCACGCTGTATCCGTGAATCTGCGTGGTCTTGGGAATCTTTTTGGCGGTGGGTGGGGTCGGCGGTTGTTCCTGTGCGTTCATTTTTCTTCCGTTCAAAACGATAGTTGAAGCCGCAGCAATTGCTGCGAGCAAAAATGCTGTCCTGAGTTTCATTGCTCCTCCAGTGGATTGAAATTGATAACTAGGAGATCACACGGATTGTAGCAATTGTTGCATAAGCTGTCAGTTTGCGGGTTATGTCCGACAAACTTCAGTTTGTCCAGGATTCGAGCCAACGACAAACTGAAGTTTGTCGGACATTTGCTACCGGTTCGGCGGGATTGAATAAGTCACCGTCGCCTGCGCTACCGGTTCGTCTTCGCCTTCAGAAAACATCAGCACAGCGCCGACCGCCAGCCGCGATCCCAATTTCAGCAACCGGCATTCGGCGATCACATCCACCTGCGCGGGCTTTCGCAGAAAGTTAATGTTCAAGCTAGTGGTCACGGCCAACGCCACTGGCCCGATCATTGACAGCACGGCGAAGTACGTTGCCATATCGGCCAGAGTCATCAGCGCAGGGCCTGAAATTGTTCCGCCAGGACGCAGATGCCGCGCGTGATAGAGTAATCGAATTCGCAAGTACTTGTCTTCAACCTGTTCGATGCGAAAACCGAAGCCGTCCATCTGCGGAAAATGAGCATGGGCAAAGGCTTCGAGTTCTGCTGCATTCATGATTGGCATGTTTGATTCCCTCTACGATTTGAAGTCGTCACAACTTACGACACATCACCGAAGCAATCAAAAATCCCGGCCAGCTTCAGTCGCGCTGAAACTGCCGGGATGGGGGGATAGCTGGTTTGAATGCAAGTTGTTTTAGCTAGGAACGCCGACTTGGCGTGCCAGCAGGATGTGCTCGCTGGTTTGCGGGGTCGGGTTGTTATCGTTATCGGCAGCGGATAATCCGCCGATAAAAATCCTCTTCGGCCCGCCTTTGATCTCTTCGGCACTTGAGGCTTCCAGATCGTTAATTTCGATGGTTGTGTTGTTCGGTTCGCTCACAGTTTGTTGATTCATTGTTCTTCCTCCATTGGTTGAAAAGTTAGTTATCGGTGACAGTTATTTGCGCGGCGGTTGTGGGCTGATGATCGGTGTAGTGGGCGGCGGCAATTTCGTTCCGCCTTTGACTACGTTAGTGTTCTGCACCGCCAAGTCTTCGATCTTGCTTGATTGCTCAATTGATTGTTCGTCCTGCTGTTTCATCTGCCTTCTCCTTCTGATGTTGGTTAATGTTTGAGTGCCATCAATTTGTCAGCATCTCAATCCTTGCTCACTGGTTAAGGCGGAAAACAATCTTGAAAACTATCACCCTGCTGAAAATATTCTTTCTTGGAAGGCGGATGTGGTGGAAATTGCAAGAGCTTTTCGGCTGTTCAAACTTCGCGAATGGTTTATACCATTCAAGATCAAGGCAGGTTTGTTCTAACAACCAGAACTAATTCGAACAATCAAGAGTGGACGGACTTCAGTCCGTACGTACCCTACGCCGGCCACGAATTAGCGTCTTTCGTGTTCTAGATGCAGGTGCGTGAATGACAGCATCATCAGATAGACGGCGCTGAAAAGCAGCGTAAACAATCCGGCGAAAGCCAGCGTCTGCATGTGCTCCAGCGGATGCACCAAGCCATCCAGCAATTCATTCATCAGGCTGGATGGGTGGAACAGCGCATCCCAGCTATTCCAGCGCAGGAATCGTCCGAAGTAGACGCCAAAGCCATTCAGCACCAGCACGCCTATAACAAACAGCCAACTGGCCGCGCGTCCTATTGTCCGGCGCACCAGTTCCTGCATTAGAAACAGCGAAATCAAACCAAGAAATGACCCAGTCCAGGCAAAGGCAACCAATGTAATCAGGTCATACCAGATCGGCACGGTATTGTTTGGTTTCAGATGGATGATGTCGGTAATCATGTATGTGGCGTTGGGCAGAAACAGCAGCCAGAGCAAGGCGAACCCAATCACCGGCAGCCAGCGCAACCGCGTGGGCCAGTGATGCAGGTTGTATGCGGCAAAGGCTCCCAACGCCGGCAGCCACGCAAGGAATAGATTCCAGACCAGCCACTTTTGCGTGGAACTGTGGTAATGCCAGGCTCGCAAGACGAGCATTCCAAGACATAGTATTGTGGAAAAAGAGAGCGAAGCGAGCACGAAAAGTTGTCTTTGGTAATTGCCGAGAGCTGAAGAAAGTTTGAGTCTTTGGATCATAATTGTCCTCACCTGTCAGAAACGGGGGGCAGGGCCAGCTTAGCACACAGATTCAGGGAGGACGAAGTTTGCTGAAGGTTTGCAGGCAATCGCTGAGAACGTGTTGATTGGTTGTGGAGCGATCTGCCAAATCGCTCCACGGCTTCCGTGCTTTCATTCGTAGCGGAGTGCAATCATCGGGTCTACCTTCGTCGCACGTCTTGCCGGAATGTAACAGGCCAGCAGCGCGACGA
>JBDSAM010000373.1:0-4539 GCA_039922135.1 Blastocatellia bacterium | reverse complement strand
CTTGCGGCAAAGATTCCTCTGACTTTGATTGACGAATGGATTGAAAAGCCCGGCCTGCCCGCCAGCGCGCCGAAGCCCCAGTCCGACGCCTTTGCCAGAGTCGAAGAGCAAGCCAAAACGTGGCTGGATGGAAAAATCCCGGCGGCGCAATTGCCTGCCAGACAATGGACAACGCAAGAGTGGCTGCACTTTCTGAAGTTCCTGCCGCCGGGTTTGAGCGAAAAACAGATGAAGGAATTAGATGATGCTTTTGGTTTGACGAAAAGCGGCAACGCAGAAATCGCGCACGTCTGGCTGCTGACCGCCATCCGCAACAAATACACGCCTGCCTATCCTCGGCTGGAAGAATATCTGACTTCGATTGGGCGGCAGAAGCTGATCAAGCCTTTGTATGAAGAGTTGATGAAAACGCCAGAAGGTAAACAACGGGCGAAGACGATCTTTGCTAAAGCGCGCGCTGGCTATCATCCGATTGCACAGGCAAGTGTGGGCAAAATCGTTGGGTAGAGGAAATAGTTGAAAGAAAAAGTCCACAGAGAAGTCTTAATGCTTCTCTGTGGACTTTTTCTTATTTTGCCGTTACGAGGTTAAGCGGTTACAGCATTCAGCGCCTGCAACGATTTTTGGATACGCTGGCCAGCGATTTCAACCGCTTGATCCGCAGCCACGTCTTCTGAAGTTTTGGTGGCGCGGTCATAAAATTCGACTTTTCCTTCTTTCAGCTTCTTTGTCCCGATGCGGATTTGGAAGGGAAAGCCGACCAGGTCAGCATCGTTCAATTTGACGCCCGCGCGTTCGTCCCGGTCGTCGTAAAGAACTTCGACAGCGGCTTTGGTCAGTTCGTCGTAAATGCCATCGGCGGTCGCTTTGACTTCGGCGTCTTTCATATTCAACGGCGAAACGACAATCTGGAATGGCGAGACGGTGATTGGGAATTGGATGCCAGCTTCGTCGTTGTGCAGTTCGATGGCGGCGGCCAAGATGCGTTCAACGCCGATGCCGTAACAGCCCATGATCAGCGGAACTTCCTTGCCATCGGACTTCAACACGCGCGCGCCCATCGAATCGCTGTACTTTGTGCCGAGTTTGAAGATGTGGCCGACTTCCAAAGCTTTCGCTACGCGCAGAATACCTTCGCTGCATTTTGGACAGCCTTCGCCTTCGACGACTGTGCGCAGATCAGACCACGTGGTAAGTTCGATGTCGCGTTCGATGCTGACATTGCGCAGGTGATGATCTTCAACATTTGCGCCGGTGGTCATGTTCTTGCGGCCACGCAGAGCTTCATCGGCAATTACCGGCAACTTCGTCACGCCAACCGCGCCCAGGCTGCCAGCGTGCGCGCCCATCAGATCAAAAATTTCTTCGGCGTGTGCGGGCCGCACGGCGGTCTGTGTCCAGCCGTCCCCTAACTTGTTGCCGACAAATCTGGAAGCGGCATTCGAGAGCTTCGCGTCGTTGACTTGATGATCGCCGCGAAGCAAAGCCAGAAATGGGGCGTTCTTTGACTCGTTGCCTTTTTCGGCCACCGACACGTAGACCAAAGTTTTGATTTGTTTGTCCGCAGTTGCGCCGCCTTCAAAGTTGACCAAATCTTCAATCGTGCGAACGCTGGGCGTCGGGAATTTTTCGGCGGCTTGTCCACCGTCACCGTCATCCACCGCCGGGATACTGGATCGGGCTTTTTCGGTATTGGCGGCATATCCGCACTTCGGGCAACTGGCAACCATGTCTTCGCCAGCATTGGTATAGATCATAAACTCGTTTGACGCCGAACCGCCCATCGCACCAGAGTCAGCGTCAACAATGACGAAGTCCAGCCCACAGCGTTTGTAAATGTTCGAATACGCCTGGCGTTGGGCTTCAAACGATTTGTCCAGTCCCGCTTGGTCAATATCGAAGGTGTATGCGTCCTTCATTGTGAACTGGCGGGTGCGCAGCAAGCCGGATTTCGGGCGCGCTTCGTCGCGGAATTTGGTTTGAATCTGATACCAGACCTGCGGCAGTTGTTTGTACGAACGCAGATGATTGCGCGCGATGTCGGTGAAGCATTCTTCGTGCGTCATGCCCAAACAGTAATCGCCGCCCTTACGATCTTTCAGCCTGAACATATTCGGCCCCATCACCGACCAGCGGCCTGATTCCTGCCACAGCTCAGCCGGATGAATGGCGGGGAAGAAAAACTCCTGGCCACCGACGGCGTTCATCTCTTCGCGGATGATGTTGGAGATTTTGATGACGCTACGCTGCGCCAGTGGCAGGTAACTATAGATTCCAGCCGCAAGCTGGCGAATCAATCCAGCACGCAACAGCAGTTTGTGGCTGACCACTTCGGCGTCCGAAGGATCTTCGCGCAATGTGGGAATGAAGTAATTTGACCAACGCATAACGTAAACCTGTGATCTGCGGATTTCAAATTTGAAACCCAGGATTTGAAATTTGGGATTTCGGGATTCGGGGTTATTTTTGTGCGATTGCGATCAGTGACAGGCCGCACGGCGGGCCGATCAACCTCTCCAGTTTGAGCAGCGGGACGAGTCGGTCGGCCAGATTGGCTTGGCCGACAGGCAGATAGTCGCGTTTGAGCAGGCGACCATTAATCAGCCAAGGCAGCGTGGCCAGCAGGCTGAAGAACTTCATCTCGCGCACGACGAAGCCAGTTTGCTTCAGCTTATTCGACAACTCGCGTTTTTCGTAGCGGCGGTAATGGCCGACAGCGCGATCAAATTCGCCGTACAGGATTCGGTGAGCTGGAACCAACAGCGCCAGTTTGCCGCCTGGAGCGAGCACATTGTACATCTGTTCCAAAGCGAACAGATCGTCTTCGATGTGTTCCAGCACGTTCAGACAAACAACCGTATCGAAAGGCCGGACAATGAATTCTGCTGGCGCTTCGCTATCCAGGTCGAACTTGCCGACTTGCACGTTTGGCTTTGCGCCGAACAACCGCTGCAATTCGTTGCGGTAGCTGGGCACCACATCCGTCGCCATCACTTCGCTTCCATGAGCCCACAAGAACTGAGTGATGTTGCCGGTGCCAGAGCCGACTTCGAGAATACGGCTGCCAATCGCCGCGGCGATCTGTTCGTATATCCAATGATTGTAACGGTCCAGATCAGCAAGCTGATTGAGCGTTGCCGTCAGCGCCAAACTTTCTTGTGCCATAACCAGTTTGTAGTGTGATTGATGCTGGAAAAACAGGAATCGGATGATGCCCGTTCGAGTCGGACAAAGTCAACCGCCAGATATGGATGTGGCCAGCCTCAGCAACATCGAGACAGCAGAATCCATCGCCTGGGTCACTCCGATGTGGAACAAAGATGCCATCTTTTTCCATACCTGAAAAAAAAGACTTCTTCAGGGTGAAGGAGTCTCGCCTTGATTCTCGCGTTACAAGTCGAGAGCGGAAATTCAAAGTTCTCAAAAATGGAGATGATCGCTGGCAGGCGCTCAAAAACCAGCCGGCGGCAACAACAACTGAAGGAGATCAGGGGTAAACATAAAACATTATGCAGATAAAAAACTATATCCGAAAACATTTGGGCGTGAAGGCAACCGTGCTTTCTCTGCTGGCGGCGATTACCGTGGCGGTGCTGCTGGTCGGCAATCACCGGCCGGGCAGCCAGGCGGCGGTCAGTTATCCGTTTCCGGGCCGCGCGGAGAATTTAGCGCCTGGCCAGTATTGGTGGATGGGCGGACAGCATCCGCCCGGCGTTCAAGGCTTAGGCTACGATCTGGGAATGATCCGCTTCGATGCGGAGACCGAGAAATGGACGGACTTGCGCGACGACATTCCCAGCAATGAGCCAGAGCGCAGCAAGAACGATCATCTACTCATTTACGGGCAACCCGCCTATGCCGTCGCCGATGGCGAAGTGGTGCGCTGCTGGCGTAATGCGCCGGAGAATCCCAAGCCGGGCCAGACCCGTCCGAATGTGGTGGACCCAGGAAATATCCCCAAAAGTCTGGCCAATAAACCGAAAATTCCCGGCGGCGGCAATCACCTCTGGGTGCGGCACAACAACGGCGATCTGGCCTTATACGCTCACATGAAAACGGGCAGCATCCCCGCCAACTTGTGCCCAATTCCGAGCGAAGAGTTCATCGAAGTGTCAGAAATGGACTTGCCAGAGGGCAACAGGCCGAAGGTGACCAAAGGCCAGATGCTAGCCCAGGTCGGCGCATCAGGCTCCTCCGGCGGGCCACACATGCACATTCATTTGCAGACCGGCAACCCGGATTCGGGCAATGCCAGCAACTCTGTCCCGCTTCCTTTCCACGGCGCGTACATCAAGAACACAACGCTGACAGAAGACGTGCTGGCCGATTGGAAGCGGATGCAAGGCGAACAGATGACCGCGCCGCCTCCTCCAGTTATCTGGCCCGACTACTCCGGCGATCAGCCCGAACTGGCCAAGCACGCCGTCCCATCAAGCGATTTTCAGTTCACCTTCGACCACATCACCAAATCCGGGTACCGGATGGTGTGGGTTGACGGGTATGAAGTGAACGGCAAGAGCTACTTCAACATGATCTTCC
>JBDSAM010000372.1:0-15389 GCA_039922135.1 Blastocatellia bacterium | reverse complement strand
ATGCTAGGCCTGACGCTGTCAGTCGGCATTGTCATTGACGATGCTATCGTCGTGCTGGAAAACATCTTCCGGTACATTGAAGAGAAGGGCTACGCCCCATACCAGGCGGCAATCGAAGCGACCAAAGAGATCGGGATGGCGGTGATGGCGACGACGCTGTCGCTGGTCGTGATCTTCCTGCCAGTTGCCTTTATGCAGAGCATCCCCGGACGATTCTTCAAGAGCATGGCGCTGACCATGGCCTTCGCAATCATGGTATCCCTGCTGGTCAGCTTCACGCTGACGCCGATGCTTAGCGCGCGCATGCTGAAACGGCTGAAGCGCAAATCCGACGAAGGGCCGATTAAAGAAGGCGATACGGCTAAACACGAAGTTGAGAAAACATCTTGGATTATGCGCTGGCTGGATCGTTGGTATACCAAGGCCCTCGTCTTTTCCCTACATCGTCGTTGGGTGATTGTTCTGGCCGCCGTACTGGTTTTGATCTCGCCGGTATTTTTCGCCAAATACGTCGGCTTCAACTTTTTTCCGCAAGACGATCAGGATGAGTTTGAAGTAACGGTGCGCGCGCCGGAAGGCACTTCACTGCAAAAGACGCTGGAGATCACGCAGCAAGTCGCCGCAGGCATTCGCAATCTAAAAGACGGCTACATCAACTACACGTTGACGACCATCGGAGAAGATCAGCAGAGGACGTCGAATCTGGCGAACATCTACGTCAAGATGAACCCGCTGGCCACGCGTCCCATCTCTCAGTTTGTCGTGATGGGAAAAGTTCGCGATCAGGTATTAAACAAGTTCGATTCCTACAACCTGCGCACGACGGTTTCGCCTGTGGCGGCCATCAGCGGCGGCGGCGGACGCTTCAATGCGGATGTTTCTTTTATGCTGCGCGGCCCGGACCTGGAAAAACTTGACCAGTACTCATCCCGCCTGCTCAATAAACTTAAATCCACGCCGGGTGTCGTGGATGCCGACAGTTCGCTGATTCTAGGCAAACCCGAACTGCGCACGGTGATTGACCGGCAAAGGGCCGCGGATTTGGGCGTCAACATTCGCGATGTGGCGGAAAGTTTGCGGCTACTGGTTGGAGGCGATCAAGTCTCGACATACAACGAAGGCGGCGAACAGTACGAAGTTCACGTCCGCGCCAACGAAGGATTCCGCACCACCGCCGAAGGCATCGGCAAACTGAACGTACCATCCATACGGCTGGGCAGCGTGGGTCTGGACAGCATTGTCAAAATGCAGGAGGCCACCGGCCCCACGCAGATTGAACGCGCCAACCGGCAACGCCAGGTGCTGTTGACTGCCAACCTGAAACCCGGCTTTTCGCAAAGCGCCACGCTCGCCGTGCTCAATAACGAAGTCAAAGCAATGAACCTGCCGCCGGATTACATTGCGGGCGTATCAGGCAACAGCAAAGAACTGGCCCGCACCGGGCGCGGCTTCATCATGGCCTTCCTGTTGTCATTCATCTTTATGTACATCGTGCTGGCGGCGCAGTTCGAATCGTTCGTCCATCCAATTACGGTGCTGCTGGCATTGCCGCTGAGTCTGCCATTTGCGCTGATCTCGCTGCTGATCACCGGACAAGCCTTCAACATGTTCACGATGCTGGGACTGCTGGTGCTTTTCGGCATGGTCAAGAAGAATTCGATCTTGCAGATTGACCACGCCAACGGCCTGCGTGCCAAGGGCCTGGAACGCCACGACGCATTGGTTCAATCCAGCCGCGATCGTCTGCGTCCGATTCTGATGACGACAATTGCGTTCGTTGCCGGTATGTCTCCACTGGCGTTTAGTAACGGACCCGGCGCGGGTATCAATCGCTCTACTTCGGTGGTGGTGATTGGCGGGCAAACCTTGTGTCTGGCGCTGACGCTGCTGGTCACGCCAGTAGCTTATTCGCTGTTTGATGACGCAATAAATTCAAAAGTATGGGGACGCATCGGAGCGCGCTGGGGTGCATTGACCGGTGGGATCAGGCAGAAGGCGGCGACAGCTACATCATCACTTTTCGGTTTGTTCAACAAGTAGGAGCGAGCAATGCCATTTCTTTTAACTGAACAAGACGTGACTGAACTGCTGACGATGGAAGATGCGCTGGCCGCTGTCGAATCCGTCTTCAAGCTGCAAGCCACGGGCGAAGCCACCAACGAACCGCGTCGCCGTGTGCGCACGCAAAGCGCTGTCTTGATGACGATGAGCGGCGCAGTTGCAGGCTTTAAGACTTCTTCAGGGGGCGAGTTCAAAGGGCTGCTCGGCCTGAAGTCTTACACTGTTGCTGTCGGCAAGGCGCGGTTTTACGTCAGCTTGTTTGATGCGACAACCGGTGAACTGCTGGCCTTTGTCGAAGCTGACAAGCTGGGCCAAATGCGCACGGGCGCGGCCAGCGGCGTGGCGACAAAGTATCTGGCGCGCCAGGATGCAAAGACGGTTGGCATTTACGGCGCCGGCTGGCAGGCCCAAAGCCAACTGGCAGCGGTTTGCGCGGTGCGGCAGATCGAAAGCGTCAAGGTCTTCAGCCGCACGCCGGAACACCGGGATAAGTTCTGTAAAGAGATGGCCGCGCAATTGAACCTGACCAACATCCATCCGGTCGAAAGCCCGGAAGCAGCAGCAGATGCAGACATTCTCATCACCATCACTTCGTCGCGTGAGCCTGTGGTGAAAGGCGCTTGGCTGAAACCGGGCACACACATCAACGCCGCCGGTGGGAATTCCATCTTGCGCCGCGAAGTGGATGACGAAGCCATCCGGCGCGCCGCGCTGCTGACCGTAGATTCGCTGGAACAGGCAAAAATGGAATCAGGCGAATTTGTAATCGCCGTTGAAAAAGGGCTGCTGGCGTGGGAGAGCGTCAAAGAACTGCGCCACATCGTTGGTGGCCAGATGCCAGGCCGCGCGAATGACGAACAGATCACGCTTTTCAAATCGCTCGGCATCGCCATCGAAGACATAGTGGCGGCGGCCGTTGTATATCGAAAAGCGAAAGAGCAAAACAGAGGGAGGGAGTTTTGAAAAGGCAAAAGGCAAAAGGCAAAGGGCAAAAGGCAAAAATATTATTGAATACCGTCTTGATCTTCACGATGGTCGCCCCGACCGCGCTCGGACAAGACAATCCGCAATCAGCAATCAGCCATCAGCAATCGGAGAAGCGTGTTGGCGTTGATTCAACCAAGCGCGTGATGCTGACGTTGCGCGATGCGGTGCTGATGGCGTTGGAAAACAACCGTGATGTCGAAGTCGAGCGATTGAACGTCCAGTTGAATGAATTCGACGTGCGCGCCGCTGAGGGCGTTTATGATCCGGCGCTGGTCACCAGTATTTATTATGACCGGCGTAATACGCCTGTGGCTTCGGTTCTGGCGGGTGGGTCGAACGGTGGTTTGTTGACCGACGATGTTGCGATCAACGCGGCCATCACGCAGCGGTTTCAGAAACAGGGTGGGTCGTTGCAGGGAACATTCAATAACGATCGCGGGACAACGCAAAACACATTCAATTCGATCAACCCGCAATACAATTCGACGTTGAATCTAAGCTTTACGCAGCCGCTGTTAAAGAATCGCACAATTGATCTATCTCGCCGCCAAATCAAGCTCGCCAAGAAGCGGCTGGATATTTCCGACAGCCAGTTTCGCCAGCGCGCTATCGAGATTATTTCGCAGGTGCAGCGCGCGTACTGGGATTTGGTCTTTGCCCGTCGTGACCGCGAGATCAAAAGCGAATCGGTTGATCTAGCCAATACGCAACTTGAACACAACCGGCGATTGGTTGAAGCGGGTTCATTGGCGCCCGCCGACATCATCTCTGCCCGCGTTGAACTGGAACGCCGAAACGATGAGGCAGAGGCCGCACTTGAAGCAATCCAGCGCGCTGAAAACGCGATCAAGGCGCTGATGCTGCAACCGGATAAAGCCGAGTTGTGGGCTTCGGAACTGGTGCCGGTCGAAAAGCCGCAGGTGGATTCCAACATCGGCCTGCCATTGGAAGACGCAACACGGCTGGCGATGCAGAACCGCCCTGAGATGGAGCAGTACCGGTTGCGCGGCGATCTGAACAAGATTGATGCGGATTTTTTCCGCAACCAGGCCAAGCCGCAGGTGGACTTCTTTGTTAACTACGGCACGGTCGGCCTGGCTGGCGATCCGCGCACGGACATCAACTTTTTCACGGCTTCAGGCCTGGCTACGAATGATCGAATTAATCAGTTAATCAAATACGTCAATGCGCAGCCGAACGCGCCCAATCCATTGATTCCCATTATTCCACCAACCACCAACACGCCGCTGCCGGACTTTTTGGTTGGCGGCAATGGGCAAAGTCTTGCTAATTTATTCAATAATAATTTCCGCACTTGGCGCGTCGGCGTAAACATCAACTTGCCGCTGCGCAATCGCACGGCAGAAGCTAATCTGGGGCGCTCACTAGCTGAAGGCCACCAGATTGACGTGCAGCGCCAGCGCACCGAACAGCAGATTCAGGTGGAAGTCCGCAATTCTCTGCAAGCGGTTGAAACCGCCAAGCGTCGCGTCGAAGCCGCGAAGAATTCGCGCGAAAACGCCGAGCTTCAGTACCAGAGCGAACAGCGCAAATTCGACGCGGGCCAATCCACTAACTTCTTCGTACTGGATCGGCAGAATGCTTTGATTGCGGCGCGTGGCCGTGAATTGAGAGCATTAACTGATTACACCAAGGCCGTGGCCGAATTGCAGCGGTCACTTTCGACAACGCTGTCGAGCAACAATGTGTCGGTGAAATAAGGTTTTCAGTGGTTAGTGGTTGGTGGTCGGTTTCTTGCCAATCACTGACTACCAATCACTGACCACTGACAACTACCAACCACCGGTGCTAATATCCCGCTTCAAAATCCAACTGATAATTTAGTCCACGTTTAAGGAGCGAGATTCGTTTATGGCTGAAGAAAATCAGTCCGCTTTCAAAATTACCGATCGCCGTCTATTCAACTCCGATGGCTCAGCGCGCGAAGGTGTGCAGATTGAAGAGCCATCCCCAATCCCAACCCTGCCGGCTGTATCCTCATCCGCTGTCACTCTTAGTCCCGAACCCGCGCCGCCCGGAATATCATCTGAAGAATTTCTGCCCGGAGAGTTTCTACCAGGGGAACCCTTGAATGACGATCCGAATGCGATGCCCGAACAGACGATGTTTACCGAGTTTTTGATGAACATCGCATCGTCTGCTTTTGTCTATCTGGGTCTTGTCGAACATCCCGGTACCGGCCGCCGCCAGGTTGATTTGATGGCGGCGAAAGAGACGATTGACGTGCTGGTGATGCTGCACGAAAAGACCAAAGGCAATCTGACAAAGGGTGAAGGCCTATTCTTCGAAGACCTGCTGGCCGACCTGCAAACGCAATTCGTGGCAATGCGGAAAGCCGCTGGTTAACCCAAGCGGCCTAATGCTTCCATGAAGATCACGTTTCTTGGCACTGGAACTTCAGTCGGCATCCCGATGATCGGCTGCGCGTGCGAGGTTTGCGGGTCAGAAGATCCGCGCGACAAACGATTGCGCACTGGCTTGATGATCGAAAATGAAGGTCAGCGGTTAATCGTGGACGTCTCAACCGACTTTCGGCAGCAGGCCTTGCGAGAAAAGATTGATCGGCTGGATGCATTGTTAATTACGCACTGTCACGCCGACCACGTCTTCGGGCTGGACGACATTCGCCCAATCAACTTCCGCCATGGCGCGGTGCCGGTTTATGCCAGCGACATCACCTGGCAAGGTATGCGGCGCGTTTTCTATTACATCTTCGAGCGGGAACACGTTGGCGGCGGCCTGGCGCAGATCATTCCGAACACGATTGAAGGGGAGTTTAGCGTATGCGGCTTGCGCGTCACGCCGTTCGATGTGATTCACGGAAAGCTGGCAGTGACGGGCTTTCGCTTCAGTAACGGGCAACGCGATGTTGCGTTCATCACTGATTGCAACTCCATCCCTGAATCGTCGCTGGCCAAATTGCACGGGCTTGATCTGCTGATCATTGATGCATTGCGCTTTCAGCCGCATGCGACGCACTTGCACCTGGATCAAACGCTGGACTATATCGCCCGCTTGAAACCGCGCCGCGCACTGCTGACGCATATGGGGCACGACTTCAAACATGCGGAGTTGGCGCGATTGCTGCCCGCGGGCGTCGAGCCCGCTTACGACGGGCTGCGATTGGAAATCTGAAGAATGGATATTTTTCACGATATTGAAGACGCTGGGATTCGCCGCCCTACGGTTCTGACATTGGGCGTGTTCGACGGCCTGCACCTGGGCCATCAGGCGATTGTCCGCACGGTGGTCGAGCGCGCACTGCTGATTGACGCGGCACCGACGCTGATCACGTTCGAGCCACATCCGCGCCAGGTATTGAAACCTGACACCGCGCCACCATTGCTGCAAACTTTCAATCAGAAGATGGAAGGGTTGCGCGCGCTGGGCATCGCCCAAGTCATCGTGCTGAAGTTCGATCAGCGACTGGCCGCGCTGTCGGCGGAAGAGTTCATTGCGCAATTCATTGTTGACGGCTTGCAGGCCAGGGAAGTTTATCTCGGCAAAGGTTTCGCTTTCGGCCACGACCGGCGCGGCAACATCGAACTGCTGCAAAAGCTCAGCCACCAACTCGGATTCCAGGCCGCCGAAGTCCCTGAAGTTCAATTGAGGCGCCACCGCATCAGTTCGACGACGGTGCGCATGCTGTTGAAGGCGGGCCGCGTTAATGTTGCGCGGCGAATGCTTGGACGGCCTTATGGCATCGAAGGCAGGGTCATGCACGGGCGCGGCATTGGCCGCCAACTGCTCTATCCCACCGCCAACCTGGAACTGCAAAACCGGGTATTGCCCGTGGACGGCGTCTACGTCACGCTGGCGATGATTGACGGAGCCTGGCGGCGCAGCGTGACCAACATCGGCAAACGCCCAACCTTCGGTGGTGAATCGGAGTCCAAAGTCGAGACGCACGTCATTGATTTCGATGAAGACCTTTACGACCAGACGATCCGTGTCCGCTTACTGCACCGGTTGCGCGGCGAGAAGAAGTTTTCCGGCGTGGACGAGCTGAAAGCGCAGATCACCAGAGACCGTGACCGCGCCGTTCGATACTTCGCTTCGGCGCTGGTTCAGCGCAACTTGAGCTTCATTTAGGTCGTATGGGTTGAAACAGAAACGTCATAAAGAAGTGCTATTCTGCGTCTAGCATCGAATAGTAACGGCTAAATAAACCCAAAGAAGTTTGAGGGGGAAATGGCATTGGCGAAAAGAGAGATTGAACAGCAGATTCTGGTAAATGGCGGGACGCAGATATTGACAGGGCATCAGCGATTGCTGCCACAAGGTCCAGATGACGCACTGGCGACCAATGTCGCCCATTACGATCCAAACATACAAATTAAGGGGAACGGGATTCGCGGATGGCTGCGCGCCTTTCACATCATTTGGACGTTCGGGCTCTATCACCTGTTCGTTTACGCCTACCATCATGGTTGGTTCATTGGCAAAAAGGACGAATCTGAAGAGAAGCATCTGCGATGGCAGGGAGAATGGCTTAGCCGCCAACTGCTCAAACTCGGCCCGACATTCATCAAGATTGGCCAATCCATCTCGACACGCGCTGACTTGCTGCCGCTGGCCTACGTTAAAGAGTTAAGCAAGCTGCAAGACAACGTGCCAGCGTTCGACCATCAGGTTGCGATGCAGATTATCGAGCGCGAACTCGGCAAGCCAATAGATGAATTGTTTGCCGAGATTGGAGATGCGCCGATTGCAGCCGCGTCACTTGGCCAAGTTTATCAGGCGAGGCTGTATTCAGGCGAAGTGGTCGCCGTCAAAGTGCAGCGGCCCGATCTGGAAAGCGTCATCAATTTTGACTTGGCAGTCCTGCGAAACATCGCGCGGTTTATGATGCGCTTCCCGAAGGTTATTCGCGGCATTGATTGGGAAGGCATTCTGGGCGAATTCGCCACCGTCATCTTTGAAGAGATGGACTATATTCAGGAAGGCCATAACGCCGAGACTTTTCGCGCCAACTTCCACAAATGGCGGCAGGTTTATGTTCCGACGATCTACTGGTCGCACTCTTCGACCCGCGTGCTGACGATGGAATTCATCGGCGGCCTGAAAGTTCTGGACCTGCAAACATTGCGCGAACGCGGCATTCAGCCGCCAGAAGTAATCAAGCTGATCGCGCAAACTTACCTAAAACAACTGCTCGAAGACGGCTATTTCCATGCTGATCCACATCCGGGCAATCTGCGCGTGATGGATGATGGGCGTTTGGCTTTCTTCGATTTCGGGATGGTCGGGCGCATCTCTCCAACATTGCAGAGCCAGTTGATAGACGCCTTCTTCCACATCGTCGAAAAGGACGTGAAAGGACTGACGCAGGATTTGATCAACCTGGAATTCCTGTCGCCAACCGTGGATCAGGAGATCATCAAACCGGTCGTCGAAAAACTCTTCAGCGATTACTTCGATCTGAAACTCGGCGAGATTCGCTTCAAGGAATTGACCTACGAACTAGCCGAAGTGATTTACGAGTATCCATTCCGCATCCCATCGCACTTCACTTACGTTATGCGCGCGATCATGACGCTGGAAGGCATCGGCATTGCGATGGACCCGAACTTCAGCTTCTTCGACGTAGCCAAGCCTTTTGCCAAAGAGTTTATGATCAAGCGCGAAGGCAAATATTTCCGCGACATGTTGATCCGCAAATTGATCTATGGCGAAGAGAACGAGATTCAGTGGGGGAAGATGTGGAAGCTGGCCAAGATTGCGATCAAAAGTTACTGGGATGATTTTACTAGGACGGCATCGTGATTGAGCAACAAGGGCAATTGGATTTCGTGGGCAAAGTTGTTTTGATTACCGGCGCGGCGCAAGGCATTGGTCGTGTCATTGCTCAGCAGTTTGCCGCTGCCGGCGCGCGTGTCGCCGTTCATTACCACACCAACCGCGTACAGGCGGAAAAGACCTTGGCCTCGCTGCCTTGCGAGTCGCATTCACTGATCCAGGCTGACATCACTAATCCCGACGCCGCCCGCCAGCTTGTTGAAACCGTCGTCCGCGAACAAGGCGGACTGGACATTCTGATCAACAACGCGGCCATCTTTGAAGCGCACCCGATTACCTCGGTCAGCTACGAAAACTGGCAAGCGTCATGGCTGCGGACACTGAATGCGAATTTGATTGGCGCGGCAAATGTCACGTTCTGCGTGGCGCGGCAAATGATTGAGCAGGGCGGAGGGCGCATCGTGAATGTTTCTTCGCGTGGGGCGTTTCGCGGCGAACCGGACGCTCCTGCGTATGGCGCGAGCAAAGCCGGATTGAACGCGATGAGCCAATCGCTGGCTCAAGCACTGGCACCGCACAACATCTTTGTTTATGTCGTAGCACCCGGCTTTGTTGAAACAGAGCGCGTCGCCTATCGGCTGGATGGCGTAGAAGGCGATAGCATCCGCAACCAAAGTCCTCTCAAACGTGTCGCCAAACCGGAAGAGGTCGCCAAGACCGTCTTGTTCCTGGCTTCTGAAGGAACAGACTTTCTAACCGGCGGAATCATTGATGTGAATGGCGCGTCCTACCTGCGATCCTGACAAGCAGCTTCCTTTTCTTCTGACGATAAAATTTACACACCTTTTTTTCATTATCGGGAAAGTTTTACCTGATCGGCACAATTCGCTAGCCAATAGTAATAGAGAGCCAAAATAGCGGAAGGGCCTGTCAATATTGACGATTCTACGTTTTTGCAAGGCCGCTATTAGTGTGGCATCGTGATTGCACTAGCCTAGGTGGGGCAACGAGATACCAGGTGGTTTATCCCACTGACGGTGTCAGCGGTCACATCGGTGAGGAAGGTGACCGCACTTTATCAGGCGCTACAGGCAATCCCACGACTGTAGCGCCTTTTATTTTTTCTTCTCGGCATTTTGCCAAACCCGCACAGGTCACAAATCTCGCACAGCAAAGTCCGCCACAATCGGCAAATGGTCCGAAGCCATCAATGCCGCGCGGCTGCGATGCAGTTTAGCGTCAATCAATTCCAACGCTTCATCGAAATAGATGTGATCGAGATGCAGGAAGGGGAGAACCCCCGGATAGGTTTTGGCGCGTCCGAGGCGCGCCCGTATGTCTGCGCTTTGGAAGTGTTCGTTGAGCAGCCGCGAAGCCAGCCCCCGCGTCCATTCGTTGAAGTCGCCGAGCAGCACCCGCGGACCGATGTGGTCGCCGTTCTTGAGTACGTCGTCGTGGAGCAGTTTGCGCGCCTGGCTGCGGCGCTCAGTGAAGGACGTGCCCAGGTGAACATTGTAGATGTGAAGCAGATGCTTGCTCCGCAAATCAATATCCACGCGCAGGCAGCCGCGCTGTTCGCGTCCGGCCACGCTGATGTCGTGATTGCGCGTGGCGACAATGGCCAACCGGCTGAGCACGACATTGCCATAAGCGCCGCCTTTCAATCGCCGATTTTCGCCCAGCCGGAAATCCAGCCCCAATTCGCGGCCGATAAAGTGGGCTTGATCGTCCTCACTTCCCTGCTCCTGGCCCTGCGTTTGAATACAAAGAACCTCCTGCATCGCAATGATGTCGGCATCAATTTCGCGCAGCACCTCCACAATTCGTTCTGGCCTTAACCGGCGATCAATGCCGACACATTTGTGAATGTTGTAGGTTACGACTCGAAATCGTTTTACTTCTTGCATCTTCCACTTGCTCCGAACACATGCATTCCGAACGCCGCTCAAGCGGCTTGATTGTCTTGGTCTGCCCTTGCGTCATCCGGGCTGTCGCCCTCTTTCCCATCGTTCAACGCCATCTCTTCGCGCTTGCCTTCGCGATGCAGTTCAAAGGCTCTGATGAACAGCGACGCCGCCACCCACACTGCAATCACCCCCAGCGGAATCGAAATGATTCGTGGCCAGAAAATGGCAATGATGGCAAATCCTAACAACAGGATTCCGCCGCTGAACATAATGCGCGCTTCGGCGGGGCTTAAAATTCGCCGGTTGGAGATGGCCGCGCTGACGGCATTTCCCAACCGCACTGCGCCCGCCGCCGCGCGTCCCGAACTGAGCGATTCGAGTTTTGTACGCAACCGGCGTGACCGAGGCCGAGGGTTGAATACTCTTTTCCTGGCCGTCAGCACGATCTCGGTGGCGTGCTCTAAATCCTGCAGGAACATTTGCTCCATCTGTTCGCCGAACTTTTCATCTTCGATGACCAAATCCAATTCCCAATTGCTGATCCAGCTTGCCAGATTCAGGTTGGACGATCCGACGCGCGCCCAACGTCCGTCAGCGACAGCGGTTTTGGCGTGGATCATCGGCCCGTTCCATTCGTACACGCGAACGCCAGATTCCAACAGTGGGCGATAGCCTGAACGCGACAGCGCGCGCATCACCGGCAGGTCGGTCGCCTGTGGAACCAGCAACCGCACATCCACGCCATCCGCTGACGCCGCACACAAAGCTTGCACATAAGGCGACGTGCCCGCGAAATAGGCATCAGTCAGCCACAACGTTTCGCGCGCCGTTGCCGCAATGATCTGATCCAGACGATAGAGCGCCGCAGTATTCGGCAGGCTGGCCACCACGCGCAGATGAACGTCGCCTGCAGGTGAAAGCGATGAAACATTGACCAATTCATCTTTCGGTATCGGCTCGCCCATCATCGCCCACATCTGCGCGAATGCCTGTTCCATGTCAGCCACCGCAGGACCGCGCAGCGCAACGCCTGTGTCACGCCAGCACTCGACGCCTTTTTCGGGATCGCCAACCCACATCTGCCCGACGCACATTCCGGCGACAAATCCAACGCGCCCATCCACCGTCAATGTCTTGCGATGATCTCGCCCCAGCCATCCAAACGGACTGTCCCATCGCGGCGGATTGAAGCAGCGCACCTCGATGCCTTCCGCGCGCAGCGCCCGCCAGAATTTGTTCGACGTTGCCGTCAGCCCGCCCAGCCAATCATAAATAACGCGCACCCTCACTCCGGCGCGCGCCCTCTCGGCCAGCGCTTCGGCAAAGATGCGACCCTGCTCGTCTTCGTGAATGATGTAGCTTTCAAAGTGGATCGTGCGTTGGGCGGAGCGGATTGCGTTAAGCCAAGCAGGATAATTTTCGCGCGCATCGCGCAGCAAACGCAGATCGTTGCCCGGCACCAGCGGCGCGCCAACCGTTCGCGAAAACGCGCGCTCAGCGGAAATGCGTAGCGTCGCCGAATGTGCGCGGGCAAACTGCTGTTTGGACTGGCGGATTGTTTTTGACTCTTTCATCTAGTTAACAAGACAGTCCGAAATTTTTCAGTTACCGATTCTGACCTCTGACGATTCACCAAAATGAAGCGTCAGCGGAACGAAGCCGACGGGCAGCGATGGGCCAGGCTTCGATTCCTGGTCGAGCAGAAAGATCGTATTGATAGCCCTCACCTCACAAGTAGCGCCAACGGCTTTGGCCATTTCTTCTTTCGAACGTGGATTGCCGGCCAGATCACAGCGCACGGCCAGCCGTTCAACATCGCTTAATTTTGTTCCTTGTGGCAATCGAATCGTGGTGCGGAAGTAACCGCTACGTTCAATCTTGTAGTAGTTGATCCCTAAGTCAGACGCATACCATTTGCCATCGCCTTTCAGTTTGGCTGCCACGCTGAACAGCCCGCCGTTCTGTTGGTTCGACGCCACGTCAACATATAGATAATTCCTCAAGTCGCCGATGCGCACGCCGAGCGAACGTTCAGGGCTGATCTTGCCTTCGCGGATCATTTCTTCGGCCATCGCGGTGTACGTCCACGGATGCTTATCCATCACCCATTCGCGCGAATGCTGGCTAAGGTCAACGCCCACCGGGCGTAGCGTAAACCGCATCGGCGATTCCTGATCGTCGGCAAAGTTATTGTTGTCCGACGCAATCGCCATCAGCGGATGATTGCCCTCTCGCTTGCCTTTGAACACTTTCGTCTCGTGACTGACGCCTTGATAGTTAGAGCTAACGACTTTTCCCTGCGCGTCAAGCTGCATATCTATGACCCATTCAATGTCCGTCGTACGGCCCCATCGAGCCATCAGCGCAGCGGTCTGTGTACCGCCGTCTTCGTTGCTGATAATCACCGTGTACCGATACGTCGTCAGCCCGGCATCTTTCAAAGTTTCGTAATACATCATCAACGGCACATCGCTGAACTTGCCTATTGTATTCGGGCGAGCAAAAAGAATCGGCGTGTGCGCCAGCGCCTGGAATTCAGAGTTCTTGCGATCTACCAGCGTGACCTTGGCGTCAGCAATGTTGATCGTTGAAGCTTTGGCGGCAGATTGCTGGCGGTTGAATTCCACGCGCAAGCTGTGTTCGCCCGCAGCGACACGTCCCAGCAGCAGCTTGTAGGTGAACGGTTTCGCTCCGGCAAACAAGAAGACATCTTGATGCTGGCGACCATCCACGAAGATCGTCGCCACCGCCGCTTCAGCGCCCGCCGTCACCCACGAAGTGCCGGGTGCGGACGCTGTCAAATCAAGTAAGGCTTCGGATTCGGCGTCAGCTTTGAACTTCTTTTCAAGCAGGGTTTGTGCGGGAACCGTAACTACGGCTGCGGCAAGCATGACCGCTGCGGCAAAAACGTTTTTGAAGATTGGCATAAGCATTTTATTTTGATCATTGCGCCGTCTAACGCGGCCATTCCGTCTTGGGACGAAAGTTATACGGCAGAAAGTATTGGTTGATGGTTGCGTTGTTCCAGCGCGTCACGCGCGCCAGTTTGGATTTGTTCAACCACAACCGCGTATCAATCAGCCTGGAAAAGTTGGTAAAGTCATTCCACGTGCCAGTGAATTTTCTCGGCCAGCCCAGGCGCACGCCGATTGGATGATCAGCCAGGCGCCGGCCTTCTTCAGTCAATTTACGATACGTGCCTTCCTGGTATTGTTTGAGCGTGATGGGGTGATTGAGCGGGTAATAGTTTCGTTCGGCATCGCCGCCTGTTGCGACGATGGCCATCTGCTCCCACCCCGCCAGCAGCGAACCGTGTTTGCCCCACTGAACGTTGATGCGCGGGCGCATGGCATGCTGGCGCGCCTCGCCTAGCGCCACTTCACCACCCGCCAGTATGCGGCCATGAAAATACGTCCAGACCTGTTCGATAGTCCTTCGATCATCGGAAAACTGCACCCAGACGACTTCGTGATCGCAAGGATCGTTGTCTTCAGGGAAATCAATGTCGTCTTCCCAAAAGAAGTGATAGGCGATCAGGCGTTCGGTCGGATGAAGAATCGCAGCGAAATCTTTGAGCGGGAAAAATTCATTTGGCGTTGTGTAAGCGCGCGGTGCGAAACGACGAACCAAGGCCCACTCTTCCGCCGTCAATTCACGCGGCGGATCAAGCCGGAGCGCTTCGGCATATTCGCGGCTGGCGTCATCCAGACAACGGCGCTGATGGTACTCAACGCCGCGTTCGTGGTGAGCGGCTGCGGTGTCCGCCTGTTGTGCGAAGCTGAAAGGCGCGACGTAGAAAATGGTTGTTAAGAGAATGATGAACAGGGAAGTCTGAAAATTCACCGCAGAGGCGCGGAGAATGCTGAGGCAGCGCAGAGAGAGTTGCTCTCCTCCGCGTTTCCTCCGCGATTCTCTGCGCCTCTGCGGTGAAGGCTTTGATCGCTCCCAACCACAAACAGCTATTACCCACTTAACGTCTTTTGCCATTTGTCCTCGTCAATTGCCGATCCAGTTCGTGAACTTTACCGATGATCTTCTCTTCAATCGCGGGCGCATACGAACCCGGCAGATCGTAATAGAGCATCGAATCCACTACCTCGTACCCGCCTTCCGCGAACATCCGCGCCGAAGGGATGTAAGAACAAAGATCATTGCTGTACCCAGCCACCCAAGTGTTACCGCCAAGCTCTCTCTTCAATCGCAGCGAATAATCGGTGACGACTTCTCCGGCGAGCGCAACCAGCTTCAAATCTCCCAGTTGAATAATCTGAACCGTGTACGGATATTCAGACATGATCTTGCCATCGCGTTCCAGCTTTGCCAGCCAGCGTTCCGCGTGACGGCGGCGGAAGGCGTTCTGGTCTTTCAACCGCACTTGCCATTCTTCCTTGGTTGGCGGCGGAGCCAAAGGAATCATCACGCCGCCGAGAATAGATTTAAGTTGACCACTGATGGAAGACATTGCACCAGTCAAAACCTGCTCGACGGACTTGGCCAATTCGTCGCCGTGCTGTTGGGCGATCTCCAGTTTGCTGCGCGGGTATGGGTTGATGTCCGCGCCGCAACCCATCGCGAACAAGGCCAGCGCGCCGGGATGCGTGCGCTCAATCGCTTCCTGCGCAAAGCCCGAGTAATCGCCGCTGAGTTGATAGAACTCGCCGGTCAGCGTTGTGT
>JBDSAM010000371.1:0-4218 GCA_039922135.1 Blastocatellia bacterium | reverse complement strand
AATGCGTCGCTGGCGAGTCCCAAGATAAGGTAGAGGGGCTCCCGTCTCTAATGCCCAGGCCTTCTCGCCAAGGTTGAACGTGGTTTTTGGGGTGGTAAGACTAGCGGATGAGAAGAGGCCGATACTTTCTTCAGCCGAAGCTATCTTAGCGCCGCCGTGCGAAAATACTTGAGTTGACCAGAGGGCCGAAAGGACAAAACAGGCGGCCAGGGCAACTAAACCAAACCGTACGCTGAAGCGACCCAATGAGGCAATGACGCGAGATGTGAGCGTAACACTGCGCCCCAAGCTAAATCGCGATCTTTTCTTTCTGCCAGTGAAAAGGATCGTAGAGGTATTGCGGGTATTTATCATAACGTTTCTCCTTTCAGTCTCAGTTTTGTACCGCCTAAGTAGAAGCTATGTGCCGTTGTCGCACCGATAATAAATCTGTTTTTGTTCGTTGAAACTTGGTTCTCAACATTGGCGATCCGGATAGTAGTTGGCAAGGCACCAGACTGGATTAGTAAGGCAGCTTGTTGATCAAAGAGAGATTGTAAAGACCATATCGCAACAATATCATCCGGGGCAGGGAAGAATGCTTCTACACTACGCTTGGTAAGGATGTCAACATTTTCTACCTCTTTGACTGCGTTCAGTCAGGAGCAATCAATTTGTACTCTTTTTCTGATCTTTATAGATTCGAAAATTACTGCTTCAGCGTTGACGCATCTCGCCCTCAGAAAGAAGAAAGGCGCTGCCATCTTGTTAAAGATCAGCAGCGCCTGCCACTCCGAGCGTGAATTTTTCGATTGAGTCGAGTTTCTTTTACGGCTTCTTCTCGGCTGGCTTCTTGTCAGCGGGTTTCGCTGGTTTGCTGACCGGCGGAGAAGAGATGTTGTTGGTTACTTTCGTCGCGCCGCAACTCTTGGCGATTTTGGTCGCCGCACCTTTGCTTCCGGCATTGTTGGCAGTGCCGATTATCGTTGCTTCGCCATTGCTGACAGTTGCGCTGAAGCCCTGTGATTTCAGCTTCTCCGCAGCAGCGAATTTATCCGTGATGCACTTTTGAATCTCGGCATCACTCTTGGCCGCTGCTGCTGGTTTCTTGGCGGCGCTTTTATCGGCGGGCTTTTTCATCATCTCGCCGCTTTGCGCAAATGCGAAAGCAGTGATGACCAAGACAAAACTGAGAACGGTAAACATTCGCTTCATATGTTTTTCCTCCTGGAAGGTTAGCTGAGCTGACATTTGGTGCCACCGTTTGTGGCAAATAGGCTCTCGGATATGGCAAGTCATTCTCGGCCAGACCGAACTTGAGCGCAAGAGCCGGTGAAAAATTTACTAGTAGGTCGCCTGATTGAATTGCCCGAAGCCATCCACCATAATTGCTCGCCAAATCACCATTCAATCTTCATTCAGGCAGGCGGAAATCAGGCAGGCAGGAAACCAAGCTTCGATAATGGATTCAGAAAGCCGGGAAAAGACGTACCGAAAGGTTGCCGAGAGAAGCGAAATTCCACCGGGCGCGGGCCTGAAAGTAGTAATTGACGACGACGAGATTGCGCTATTCAATTTGGGCGGTGAGTTTTATGCGCTCAAGGACTTTTGCCCGCATCGCGGCGCGCCTTTGAGCGAAGGCTTTCTCGAAGACGGCAAGGTCTTCTGTCCATGGCATTGTTTCGATTTCAGCTTGAAGACCGGCGAAAGCCAGATTGCCTCGCATTTGCGTGTGGCCACTTATCCGGTGAAGGTAGAAGACGGTGGTAGTGTCTTCATCTTGTACTGAGGGTTTTCTGAGTGTGGAGAGAAGGATGAATCAGACTTACACCGTTTATTCCCAAGCCTTGTTTGCCGTGGCTGCGATCTGGAATTTGAGCGCGGCAGCGATGTTGCTTTTCCACCCTGATTTTTTGCTGGGGCGGCTTGGCATCAAAGACGCAGCGGCGCGATTGCTAGCGCGTTCGTTCGCTTCCAGCGTGACTACCTGGGGCATCGCGTATGCGCTCATCGCGTTCGATCAAGAACGATTTCGTGACTTCGCCTGGCTCGGCGTAATTTCAAAGACGATCTTCTTCCTGATCTATTTTGTGGCGTTGCTAAACCGGCAACTCTCGTTCGCTGCGTTTGTTCCCGCACTGGTTGATCTGGTCTTCGCGCTGCTTTTCCTGGAATTCCTCTGGCACACAAAAGGGCGCTGAAAACAAAAGACGCGGATGAAAGCGGGCATCTGGCTTCCATCCGCGTATCGCATCATCGCTGAAAACTCAGCCCTGCCTCATTGAATCGTCAGCATTCGATCCAACGCCACTTTCGCCCATTTGGCGGTGTCGGCATCCACTTTGATCTGATTAACGATGTGACCAGCCACCAGATTCTCCAGCGACCAACACAGATTTTCCGGCGAGATACGAAACATTGTCGCGCACATGCACAAGTCTGGCGCAAGCAACGTGACAAGCTTATCCGCGTGCCGTCTAGCCAACCGATTGACCAAATTCAATTCCGTTCCCACTGCCCACTTACTACCCGCTGGTGCTTCGGCAACCGTCTTGATGATGAACTCGGTCGAACCGTTCAAGTCTGATTTCGCCACGACTTCGTATCGGCATTCGGGATGCACCAACACCTTGATGCCGGGATGTTCGGCGCGGCGATCATCCACATGACGCGCCTGGAAGCGACCGTGAACGGAACAGAAGCCTTTCCACAAAATGACCTTCGCGCTTTTCAACACTTCAGGAGTATTGCCGCCGAGTTCCAACCGTGGGTCCCAAACGACCATTTGATTGAGCGGAATGCCAAACTTGACGCCAGTATTGCGTCCCAGATGTTCGTCCGGGAAGAAGAACATCTTTTCGCGCTGACCGAACGCCCATTGATAAATTGGCAAGGCGTTCGACGACGTACAAACCACGCCGCCGTGCCGACCACAAAAGGCTTTGATGTTTGCCGCTGAATTCATGTAGGTAATCGGCATGACGTCGGTGATGCCCAATTCCTGCAATTGCTCCCAGGCTTCTTCGACCTGTTCAAGCTTCGCCATATCAGCCATCGAACATCCGGCAGCTAGGTCAGGCAGGATGACCTGCTGATGATCGCCGCTCAGAATGTCTGCGGATTCGGCCATAAAATGTACGCCGCAGAAGACTATGTAGTCCGCATTCAGCTTGGTCGTCGCCTGTCGCGCCAGCCCGAACGAATCGCCGATGAAGTCCGCGTGGCAAACCACGTCGTCGCGCTGGTAATGGTGACCGAGAATTACCAGCCTGTCCCCAAGCGTTTTTTTCGCCGCCTGAATCCGGTCGTAAAGCTCTTGTTCGCTCAGGCTCAAATAATCTTCCATCGGTTTAACGCCGCCTTGATTGAGCGCCACGACGTTCTGGCGATGCAGCGCCTGAGCGTCGTCCAATGCTGTTCCAGTTCCAACTGCTTGATTCATTGTCGCCTCCATTTCAGTTCCTGCGTTGACTTAGTGTATCAAGTACACGATGGCGCGTAGTGTACAAAATACACTAAGTCGGCGCAAGAGGGGGTTTGCTGAGCTTTGCCGAACTAAGCCCTTAAAGTTTGCCGCTAAGTTCTGTTGATGCCGAGTGCTTTCATGCGGCGGTAGAGGTGACTGCGGTCAATGTTCATCAGTTCGGCGGTGCGGGTGATGTTGCCGTCGGCTTCGGCCAGTTTGCGCTGGATGTATTCGCGTTCGTAGGTCTCGGACGCTTCGCGGTACGAATCGAAGTTGTAGCTCGATGCCGGCGGCGCTTCGCCGCTCAGGATGGGCAGGTCGTCGGCCTCTATCTCCGGGCGGACGTGCATGATGATGACGCGCTCGACGGTGTTGCGCAGTTCGCGGACGTTGCCCGGCCAAGCGTAGCTTTGCATGCATTCGAGGGCAGACGGTTTGAATTCTTTCGGCGGGCGGCGATTGGCCAGCGAAAATTCGATGTTGAAATGCCCGACAAGCAGCGGAATATCTTCCAGCCGTTCGCGCAGCGGCGGGATTTCAAACGGGATGACGTTCAGGCGGTAAAACAAGTCGGCGCGAAAAGCCCCGCGTTCGATCTCGGCTTCGATGCGTTTGTTGGTCGCGGCGATAACACGCGCGTCAACCGACAGCGAGCTTTCAGAACCGACCGGTTCGAAGCGTTGCTCTTCCAACGCGCGCAGCACCTTCGATTGCGTGTTCAAACTCATATCGCCGAATTCGTCCAGAAAGAGCGTGCCGCCGTCGGAGCGCTC
>JBDSAM010000370.1:0-2570 GCA_039922135.1 Blastocatellia bacterium | reverse complement strand
CCGGGCGAAGGTTTACACCGCATACGAATATCTGGAACGGCGGTTTGATTCCAAAACCCGCAGCTTGACCAGCTTTTTCTTTCTGGTTTCACGCGGTTTGTCTTGCGGGGTGATCGTTGCCGCGCCGTCCGTTGTTTTGTCGCTGGTGCTGGGCTGGCACGAAATGACAACGATTCTGGTCATGGGATTGACGACGACGATTTACACGATGTTTGGCGGCGTACAGGCCGTGGCTTGGACGGACGTGAAGCAGATGGTCGTCATTTTTATTGGAATGAGCGTCATCCTGTTTGTCATTATCGGTCAGTTTCCGGCGGGCGTTTCAATTGGCGATGCGATGCATCTGGCCGGGGCCGCCGGACGCATGAAGGTGGTGGATACGCGATTCGATCTGAACGAAACCTACACGCTGTGGTCTGGCTTGATCGGCGGACTATTTCTGATGCTGTCGTATTTCGGCTGTGACCAGAGCCAGGTGCAGCGCTTCCTGACGGCCAAGTCGGTTTCAGAAGGCCGCAGGTCGCTGCTGATAAGCGCCTTCGTCAAAATTCCGATGCAGTTTCTGATTCTGTTTGTCGGCGTGATGGTGTTCGTCTTTTATCAATTCGTACAGCCGCCGATGATCTTCAAGGCTGACGACCGCGCGCGCGTTGAACAGCGCGTTGAATATCAGCAGTTGAATTCAGAATACTCGCAAGCGCATACCGCGCGTCAGCAAGCCGCGCTAGCGTTTACTAGCGATCAAAATCAAAACACCGAGGCCGCCAAACAGAGCTTCGTTGCCGCCAATGATCTGATGGCCGCGATCCGTAAGCGCGCCGGCGATCTGGTCAAAAGCGTGACCGGCAAAACGTTCAACGACGTGAATTATGTTTTTCCGACGTTTGTCACAACCTATGCGCCAGCGGGCGTGATTGGGTTGATCATCGCGGCGATCTTTGCGGCGGCGATGAGTTCGATTTCGGCTGAACTGGCGTCGCTTTCGACGGCGACGGTGATTGATTTCTATCGCCGCCATTACCGGACAGACGCGCCGGACAGCCATTACCTGAAGGTTTCCAAGATTGCCACCGGCTGCTGGGGAGTCTTTGTCTGCATCGTGGCGGTCTATGCCGGGCGGCTGGGTTCGCTGATTGAAGTGGTCAACAAATTCGGTTCGTACTTTTACGGCTCGCTGCTGGGCGTGTTCGTGCTGGCGATTGGCACAAAGCGCGCGACCAGTAACGGCGCGTTCTTCGGGATGCTGGCTGGTATTGCGGCAGTGGCGGCGGTCGGCAACCTGACAAAAATCAGCTTCCTTTGGTATAACGTGGTTGGCTGCGTTGCGGTTGTAGCCGTTGGAATGCTGATAAGTTTGATCGAATCGAAACGAGGCTGACGATGAACGCGGAAGTAGAACTCATCATGGAAAAAGCGCGATTGCTTTCCCCACAACAACAGGAATCGCTGCTGGATTTCGTCGAATACCTGTTGAGCAAGCAGACAGAAGAAGCTGAAACCGTGGTTGACCAGACTGGCGCTAACAGCCTTTTGATAACACCGAAGTCGTCCGACCAAAATGAGGAGAAGTAAGCGATGAGCACGGCAATGCAAACCATTCATGAAAAAGCGCAACTGCTGCCGCCGCAAAAGCAGGCGAAAGTAATTGATTTCATCGAGGAGTTGCTGGAAGAGGATCAGGCTCCAGCCACACGTGGATTGGGGTTCGATTGGGTTGATGATGAGGACGAAGTACAAACGTTCGAGCCATCAAGAGACAATAAACGGAATCTGGCTTTTGATTGGGTCGTGGATTCTGATGCGGAACCGGAGCCTCTGACATCAGTCGAGCTACAGCACCTGGCCACCAAGTGGAGAATCGAAGACGAGCTTGATCTGAAATGAAATTACTTCTCGACACCAATATCTTTCTCACCGCGATCTTCAACCAGCGCCATGCCGCGGCAGCGAAAAAACTGCTTGCGAACACGGCGCACGAGCTCTCCATCTCTATTTTCAGTCTTCACTCAATCGGTCTTATTCTGCTCAACCGCCATCAACCAGGCCTCTGGCCACGCTTTCTTAACGATCTGATCTTGTCTGGTCAAGTCACCGTTTTGATTTTAGACAATCAGTATTTAGCCGATGTTTTGAAGACTGCGCAATCGTTCAATCTCGATTTCGACGATGCCTATCAATATCTCGCGGCGGAACGTAACGGCTTAACTCTAGTCAGCTTCGATGGCGATTTTGACCGGACACCGCGTGGACGCCAAACGCCGCAGAGAATCAATCGCATCACATAAGCGGCTTTCCAACCTTCCACTCAAAGGATCAACCATGAAAAAGCATTTGAGCGTTCTGCTCACTTTCGCACTTGCGATTCAGTCAATTACCTTTTGCGTTTCCGCCGACACGCGCCCCGCGCCGGAAGAGCGCGGCGCAAGCGGTCTGGCGTTAACGCTGCGCCGTCTGCAAACCATCGCCAGCGTGCTGCACACCGCCGCGCATCCCGACGACGAAAGCACTGAGATGCTGGCATACCTATCGCGTGGGCTGGGAGCGCGCACGGCTTATCTGTCGCTGAATCG
>JBDSAM010000369.1:0-4343 GCA_039922135.1 Blastocatellia bacterium | reverse complement strand
TTCGTCCAGGGCGATGATATCGGTCGAGCGCTCTTCGGCAACGTTTTCGGCTGCGGCCAGCGAAACGCGCAACAGCTTGCCTCCGCGTTTCTGATTCCGCCGCCGCGCGTGGTCAACTAAAACGTGCCGCATCAATTGTGCCGTGATTCCGAAAAAGTGGGCGCGGTTCTGCCAATGGATTGACTTGCTGTCTATCAATCGCAGGAAGGCTTCGTTGATCAGTGCGGTGGCTTGCAGGCTGTGGCCAGGGCGTTCACGGCGCAAATAAAGCTGCGCCAGATGGTGCAGTTCAGCTTCGACGTGGGGAATCAGCCTAGCCAACGCCGTATCATCGCCATCGTTCCAGGCCAGCAGCATCTGCGTGACTTCGTGTTGGAGAGAAGAAGCCATCGTCTTGGTCCGCCTCAAAGAAAAGTTATTTTTCGGTGCGGCGAATCTACCATACGTCATATTGATCCCGCTATTTTCCGAATCAAGTCACGAAAATTCCTTCGGCGAGTTGTATTTTTTTTTGCCATATGAGGGCGCGAGCGTGCCGCCGCGCTTGTGGTAAGTCGGTCGCCAAGCAGCAAGCCCGCGAGAGCGCGGGATTATCACAAAATAGTTATCGGGTTGAAAGTTTTTGTGGCGGGATTCGGATTCGGACTGCGCCTTTACCAATAGCAGGGAAAGACGCAGTCAAAGTCTTTCCAACAATTCGAACAATTCATTGACGCCAGCTATGGATCGGCGATTCATCAACAGATGCGCCGATCCGCAGGGGCGAGGTGTGTTTAGGCGACGGACGCCTTCCCGGCATGCGCCGAGGGCGAAGCGTTCGGCCCCCTCATCGTTGTCCGGCGAATCGTTCGCCTTGGCAACGCTTACCCACACAACCACACGATCTAACTGTACGGAGGAAAACAAAATGAATCGCATCCTCAACACTCGTTTCGCTTCATTGATCCACGCGCGTTCCCTGCGAACGCTTGCTTTGCTGGCTACGCTGTTGCTCAGCGCAGGCGCGGCATTGGCGCAAACAACCGCATTCACTTACCAGGGCCGATTGACCGATGGCGGCAGCCCGGCCAATGGCAACTATGATCTGCAGGTCAAGCTCTTCGACGCCGCAACTGCGGGAAATCAGGTCGGCGCGACCAACTCAATCAATGCCGTTACGGTCACGGGGGGCGTTTTCACTGCCACGCTTGATTTCGGCGCAACGGCTTTTTCAGGAGCCAATCGCTGGGCTGAAATCAGCGCGCGGCCATCTGGCAACAGCGCATTCACTACGCTCACCCCGCGTCAGCCTGTGACTTCGACGCCGTATGCGATTAGAAGTTTGAGCGCCGCAGCGGCAGACAACCTGTCGGCTTCGTGTAACGGTTGCGTGACCGGCGCGCAGATCGGCAGCTTGCCGGCCACCAGTGGGAATTACATTCAGAACACGGCTACCCCGCAGGCTGGCAGCAATTTCAACATCAGTGGCAACGGAATTATTGGTGCCAGGCTCGGCATCGGCACTGGGGCGATCGCTCCGGCAACTGCGTTGGATGTGAACGGCATCATCAGCCTGAAAGATGGCAATAACAGGCTTTTATCTGCTGGAATTAGCAGCGAATCGTTTACTCAAACCATTCACATCGGGGTAAACAATAGCCGCGTTGGCGGATACGATCCGACGAAACAAGGTGGATTTTTTCGCGTGGACGGCAGAAGTGGTGGGCTCCCGCTCTTCCAGTTTTTTACCAGTGTTGGCGACGCTTCACTCGTCAGCATTATGCCAGACGGTAAAGTCGGCATCGGAACTGGGGTCGTAAATCCAGGATCATTGCTGACCTTGAAAGCAAGTTCCGCTACAGCTCCTGCGCTGGAAGTCAATCAGGGCGCGATCAAGGTGACGGGTGCAGCCATCAGAATTGACAAGAATGGCACAGGCACGGCGGTCTTTATTCACAAAACTACCGCTACCAACATTCTCGATGGCTTTACCACGTTTATTGAAAACCACCCAATGGCCTCTGGGGATCCTAATGCGATTCTTCTTGTTACACTAAATCGTAATCCTGGCCTTGGAGCACCGGTAGATAATCCTCATCCGATTGGAGTTGTATTCGACGGTGGTAACTGGAGGATTTACAACGTAGACGGCGCGACGATGCCAGTTGGTGTCTCCTTTAACATCATGGTGATCAAACCATAACCTTGCCCGAAACAGTCGCAATCAAATTCGCGGAGTGAGTGAGTGTTAGCTGGCGAGCAGGCAATCGCGCTGCTCTCCCTGCTGGCTTTGGTCTCACACTGCTGCGGGCAATCCTTTTCGCAATTCCAGGAGACAAAGTTATGAAGACACCAGTCAGACGTTTTCAAAGGCGTTATCAGTTAGCTTTGCTCTTTTCATTGTTGGCCTTGTTCGGCGTCTCCATTTCCGCGCAGCGGATTTGGCAGAGTGTTCCGGCCAGCTTCAAGGAAAAGATGCAAAGTACACGCCGCGCGACTGATTCATCAGTTTCGCCCGGCAAACAAGCAACCAACACTTCTGGCGAAATCGCGCTTGATCCGGCACAGGCTGGGTTGGCCATTCCACAAAACGTTCTGCCGGGCGGCGGCGGAACCAGTACTGGCGGCACCAACAGTCTGTCCGGAACAATCGGCCAGGGAATTGTGGGCACATCAAGTGGCGGCAACTTCTCGCTCTCCGGCGGTTTTTGGGGAGCAATCAGCGGCAGTCAATGCCCGACAATTACGATCAGTCCGGCGACATTCCCAAACGGACAGCTTGGTCAACCGTATAGCCAGCAACTGACGCAGACCGGCGGCGCAGGCACAATTAACTGGATCTTCACCGGCGCTCTGCCAAACGGCATCACGCTCGGCGCTTCAACGGGGTTACTGTCCGGCACTCCTGTCGCGACAGGCAGTTTTCCCATTACCGTCAAGGTAACCGACGGCAACGGCTGCACAAAAGAGCAAGCCTACACACTGGCGATTGGCTGTCCGAATATCGCAATTACGCCAACCAGTTTGCCAGCGGGCACGGTGAACACGGCTTATAGTCAAAAGCTGATGGCAACGGGCGGCACTCCGCCTTACACCTTCAGTCTGAACACGGGATCAGCGCCAACGGGGTTGACCCTAATGTCGGATGGCACGCTGGCGGGGACGCCAACTGTGGCCGCCTTCTTTTCGTTCACGGTCAAAGTCACCGACGCCGCTGGCTGCACGGCAACGCAAACCTGCACGCTGACGGTGAACGCCGGTCCGTTCGCTGTTTCCGGTCGAGTCGTTGATCTGTCGGGAAACGGAATCGCTGGCGTCACGCTGACGTTCTCAAACACCTTCGGAGGTGCAGGGTCAGCGCAAACCGACGCCGCCGGAAACTGGTCGCAATCAGGGTTCGCTCCTGGCACAACGCCCAGTTCCTGCGCCGCAAACCCTTATACGGTGAGAGCGAGCAAGTCCGGTTACTCGTTCAACCCTGCTTCCCAGACATTCTGCGTGGCTACGTCTTCGCTGAATTTCACTGGTGCGACGGTCGTCACGACAGTTTCCGCCGCCAGCTTTCGCGGTGCGGAACTGGCGCAGGAATCCATCGTGGCAGCCTTTGGCCTGAATCTGGCGACGAAGGTCGAAATCGCTTCTGCGACTCCGTTGCCGACAACGCTGGCGGGAACGACGGTCAGGGTCAAAGACAGCGCAGGAACGGAACGCCTATCTCCGTTGTTTTTCGTAGCGCCATCACAGGTCAATTACCAGATTCCGCCCGGTACGGCAGTCGGATTGGCGTCAGTGACTGTGACTTCGGGAGATAACAAAATCTCTTTGGGAACAATCAACGTCGCCAAAGTTGCGCCGGACTTATTCACCGCGAACGCCAGCGGAACAGGCGTTCCGTCAGCCTATGTCTTGCGCATCCGCAATGGCCTGCAAACAAGCGAGAGAGTGGCGAATCCCGACTTTTCGGCAATCCCGATTGACCTTGGCCCGGAAACCGATCTGGTGTACCTGATTCTTTACGGCGGTGGTGTGCGCAATCGCACCAAGCCGGAAAACATCAGCGTCAATCTGGGCGGACTGGTCAAGACGCTAAACCTGGCTCAATTCGAAGACGGGTATGCATCAACAAACTTCGTCGGCCTGGATCAAATCAACGTGCTGTTGCCGCGAAGCCTGGCCGGGAAGGGATTGGTTGATGTGATTTTGACGGTTGATGGCAAGGCTGCCAACACCGTACAGGTCAGTATCAAGTGAACACCGGCCTGCCAATGGCTTGTGCCAATGTTTGATGTTGATAAGTTCAGGTAACCTGCGCCGTAACGTCAGACGCAGATATTCAAAAAGCCCGCTGAAGACTTACCAGATGC
>JBDSAM010000368.1:0-5334 GCA_039922135.1 Blastocatellia bacterium | reverse complement strand
TTGACGATGGCTTTATTTTGTGTTTGCGGTTTGTCCTGGCCCATAACGCCGAGCGAATTGCTGGCAAGTGCCAGCGCACAGGCAAAGTTGACTACTGCTTTCTTACGAAGTTTCATAGACGTTTCTCTCCTTGGGTTGATTTGAAAGATTGAAAAGTTGAACTGAATTCTTGACTCAGCGGACGAAGCGAATGGCGCGTGCTGATCCGTCTTCGGCCAGCAGAACATCAGCTTTAACTGGAGCATTGGCGCGTTCAAGATTGACCGGCAGCCCGAACGAGGCCATCGCAGTTCGCGGCATCTGTACGCGAATCAACTGGCCACTTTCCAGCGGCTCCGAATCAAATTCGTGAGTTAACGGCAGGAAATCAGTGGTTACTTCCTGCCCGTTTTCCTGAATCCCGACAGGCGTGAATTCGCTGATGCTGGCAATCACCGAAGAGCGATCTGCAAATGCCCGGCGCGGCGCAGGCTTTTTGCGAGGTTTGATCAGCCGCCTTCCGTCCGGATCGGCAATCTCTGCGGCCACTTCAAGCTGGGTAGGCACAGGGATCATTTTGGGCAACACAGACGGATTTGGCGATAAAGTAAGTGCCGACTGTTCTGATGACGCATTTTTCAATAACTGCGAAGCCGCAATGGCGCAGGCAACAAGCAAGACAGCCGCCGCAGCCAATGCCCACAATTGAATCTGGCGGCGTCTGACAGGAAATGCGACGACGTTGGATTTTGCCGGAGCGGACTGTTGGCGGAATGCCACAAGCAGGGCGGCTTCAATCTGCGGTGGAGCCTCTTTGCTTTCAGAATCGGCAGCGAATGTTCTTAATCCAGCGGCCAGCGCGCGTTCGTCGGCCAAGGGCATGGCGCAGGCGACGCAAGTTTTGGCATGATCCAGATACGGTTCGCGCCTATCAGCGTTCATCAATTCGGCTTGCGCCCGATCGTTTACAAGAGTTTCAAATTCCTTGCAGTTCATATTTCCCTCAAACGAAACATTGAGCGGTTTCAGTGCTGCACAATTCGACTTCAGCGTCGGCGTTTAATGCGCGCAGCCTTTCGACCAAAATTGCCCGTGCGCGATGCAGGCGCGATCGGACAGTTCCAATGGCGCATCCCAATACTTCCGCTGCTTCCTGATAGCTCATTTCGTGCAGATCGCATAACACAACGACTTCGCGGTAGTGCGCGGGCAGGGCCAGCACTGCTTGCCTGACGGAATCAATCGTCTCTCGCCGCGTTAAATCTCCGAGCGGGTCGTGCGTGGCAATCAGGCATTTGGAATTGGCGATTGCCGGAGAAGTGTCTTCGTCGTCCTGCGTGATTGGAAAATATGCGCGCTCCCGCTCGATTCGGCGCAATACCTGATTTCGGGCGATGCCAAATAAGTAGGACTGAATTGAGCCGCGCGTCGCATCAAAGTTTCCGTTGCCGCGCATCAGGTGCATGAAGACTTCCTGCGTTACGTCTTCCGCAATGGATTCCGAACCGCTCATACGCAATGCGAAACGATAGATACCACTTTGCCGTCGGCGATAAAGCGCAACAAAGGCGCTTTCATCGCCAACACGCAGCATCTCAAGCAAATCCGTGTCGCTTCGGTTCGTGTGCATTCCGATCCTTCTTCCAGCCTGTCTTTCTTGTGTTGAGCAGTTTGAATCTACTGTCGTTGGTAATTCCGATTTCGCCCGTCAAAAGTTCCACAAAAATACGATCAATACGGAACGGGGAGAGTGAGCGTCATGCCTATCCTTAAGCATAGTGCTTATGATAGCGCAGGTCGCTCACTCTCCCCGTTCCGTATCTTTGAATTACCGCTTCCGACTCAGCGGCTGGGAGCGTCACGGCGCGCAACCAGACGAACCTCAAACAGCTTTGGCCACAGCTTGCCCGTAATAAACAAGCGATCTCCCGCTTCGTCATAGGCGATGCCGTTGAGCACATCCACCGGCCGCGTGCGATCCTCAGGCGAAAGCAGCCCCCCCAGATTCAACCAGCCTGTGACTCTGCCGGTCTGCGGATCAATCCGAGCGACACGGTCGGTCTGCCAGATATTGGCGAAGATCTCGCCCTTGATGTACTCAAGTTCGTTGAGCTGGCGTATGGCAGTCCCATTGTCTTGCACGGTGATCGTCCGCTGAACTTGGAACGTTTCAGGGTCCAGGTACCGGATCCGATTTGAACCATCGCTCATAATCAATGAATGTCCATCGTGCGTCAGCCCCCAGCCTTCATCGGCATAGTTGAAATTTCCAACCGATCCAAACGAATCCAAATCGTAAACAAATCCTTTATTCGTGATCCACGTCAGTTGGTAAAGTTTATTGTTGAAGAGCGCCAGCCCTTCGGCAAAGTATTGAGATGCTACATCTACTTTTTTCAATACACGCCCAGTTTCCAATTCGACTTTACGCAACGACGACTGGCCATTCAGCCCCGTACTTTCGTACAGGTTGCCTTGGTTATAGACCAGGCCTTGTGTGAACGCGGCTGGATCGTGCGGATAGGCTTTGATGATTTCGTAGGTGTAGTTGGTCACTCGAAATGGCACAGCGGCTTGATCCTGTGAAGGTGTAGCGCGCGTTTCGGAACGAATGCCGCTGGTCGCCTGGCTGGCGCTGCAGGCGGCACAAAACAGCATCACGCCGTAGAAAATCTTCTTGCAAAAACTCGACATCGAATTACCTCTGGGCGAATTGGGAAAATTAGGTTGTGGTAGTATTGGCGCACTTGATTGCATCTATAGACCATAAGGAAAAGATCCTCCCCACGAAAGGAACACGAAGGCTCACGAAGGAAACCAAATGATCTGACCCTGATTGTCTCTTCTCTTTGCTTCGTGCTTCTTCGTGTGGCTTCGTGAAGAAATTCTTTTTTCTTAAAACCATACCAATACTTACTTTTAGACAGAAAGGCAGCAGAAAAATGTCAGATCAAAATTGTCTCTTTTGCCGCATTCTGGCCGGAGAGATTCCGGCGAGCAAAGTTTATGAAGATGATCATTCATTTGCTTTCCGTGACGTTAACCCTCAAGCGCCAACCCATGTGCTTTTGATTCCTAAAAAACATATCGGCTCGCTGAATGAATCGTCGGGGGAAGACCACGCCGTGCTCGGGCATTTGGTACGCGTTGCGCCCCAGATCGCCCGGCAGGAAGGCGTCGCCGACAATGGATTTCGCGTTGTCATCAATACAGGCACCGATGCTGGGCAGAGCGTCCAGCACATCCATCTGCACGTTATGGGCGGTCGTCCAATGACTTGGCCTCCGGGCTGATCATCAGAAAGGCTTGACCGCGGTTTTGCCAATCTTCACGAAGATGCGACCGAATGCGCGAATCTTGGAGACAGACGGCGACAGCAGCGTCAGGTCCGGTGCGCCAATATCTTCGTCTCCGTGTTTTTCCTTCAGCCAGCGTTGGAAGAGCGCGCGGACCGTGCGTGGGTCTTCAGCAACATTGAGGAACGCCCCGCGCAACTGTTCTGGCGTGGCAATTCGAAAGCGGTACGCCGAATAATATGATTTCAATGCGGCGAAGAATTTATCGTCGCCGAGTTCACGGCGCAGCGCAGCCATCAGTAATGCTCCTTTCGATTGCGCGATCGCCGTGAATTGCAAAGTATTTCGGAAATCCCTGGCCGATTTATCAACTTCCTGATCCGGTCCGCCCAGCATCCGATACGCCTGATACGTTCCATTCAACTGCTGCTTCAGGATGATCTCGCCAAGCTGTTTGCCATAGGCTTTTTCGTGATAATAAGCCGCCGCGTAACAGGCGATCGCCTCGTCCATGTAGGGCGTGCGTTCCGGGTCGCTGCCAACTACGCAGCCCCACCATTGATGTGCTACTGCATGCGCCAGTGTGAATTCAAAAGACGCTTTGATGACGTCAGCCTGTTCTCGCAAAACTCCTGGAAGCCGCGCGGATCGTGGCGCATCGAAGTCAATGTAATAGGCCTGCGCAAGCACAATCAGGCCGGGAAGTTCAGTGTCGCTGTAACCGGCGGGAAGAGGCATCTCGACAATCTGCAACAGCGGGTATGGGTAATTGCCAAAGGCCTGCGTGTAAATTTCCAGTGCATGCGCGGCAAAATTCATCGCGCGCTTGCCCAATTTGTCATCGCCTTCGCGAAAGTAAGAGATGACGCGAGTGCCGCCGAACTGCTGTTCCGCACTTTTCATTCGTTCGACCACAGCCAGCCCAAAACCCCGCAACTTCTCGCCACGAAAAACGGAAGTATGAGGAGGATGAGGGTTTGATCCTGACGAAGCATTCTGAGTGGTTGGCCGGCGTTCCGCTTCTTCAACAGAGGCAATCAGCTTCAATCCCTCATCAGCAGTGATTTTGACCTCATAATCCGCAACTTCGCTGAAAAGAATGCCTCCAGCTCCAGAGACCAAGCTTTGTTCGGAGAGTTGCGATGGCCGGGCGGCCAAGGTTGGATAGAAAGAGCCTAACAACATGGCCTCTTCTCCAGCAAAAAACACATCGCGTGTGTCACGCCCGGGCCGCTCATCGCTCACAGCGTCATTAACCTCTTGCAGAAAGTGCGCCAGCAAACTGGCCTCTTCGCGCTGGACGGGGGGGACGTTGGCCGAAAACTCCAGCTTGATGTCCGTACTCTGGCCGGGAGCCAGCTTTGACGGCAGATCAACTTTGATCGCGGCTTGGCGAGAACGCAGGCTGAAACGCAGTTCGCGGCCATTGGACGTGACGCTGTTTACGTTTAACCAGCGCGGCTCCTCTTCTGTCAGGCCGACGTTGGGATATAAGTTAAACAGAACACTATCCAAATCATCGCGCCCAGCATTGGTGAAATGGACGATTTCATTGCCGGAAAACGTGGCGTTGCGAAAATCCAGATCAAGTTCGATGCGGTAACGAATACCGGAGAATGCGAAGTCCGGCTGGCGCGTTTGCCGCTTAGCAGCGGTTGGGTAAGTCGCCGCCGACATCAGGCAGAGCAACATAACACAACAAGATCGGATGTTAATAGTATGAGAGGCCGTATTGTCCGCGATTGGATTCACGGGTTCATTCTACCCCACGCCGGATCAAGACGTCCAAATTTGCATCTATGAATAAACCTCAGGGAGCGGTTGAAAGATAAAAAGTTATAGCGGCGGAAAAGGCAAAGGCCGCCCGTGTGTTTGACAGGCGGCCTTATTGAAGTGATGGGTTGGTCAATCTCAGCTATGGGCTGAAACTATGGCGCGAAGTATCCGGTCAGGTCAATGACCAGATCGGTTGTCGCTGACGAGAAGATCTTGAAGGCTCCGTCGGCGCTGCCAAGCCCGACCATGAAGTGGCGGTTGATGATCTGGCCGGCATTGTAAT
>JBDSAM010000367.1:0-5344 GCA_039922135.1 Blastocatellia bacterium | reverse complement strand
TGGAAGAGATGCTGGAAACCCGATGAAAAGCAAGCTTCCTTACTTTATGCTCGCGGCTGTTTTATTGGCCGCCGATCAACTAACCAAGGCTTGGGCTGTCGCAAAGCTCAAGCCTGTTGTTTTGCTTGATGTCATTCCGGGCTATTTTCGGCTGTTATACGCAACCAATCGTGGCGTGGCGTTCAGTTTGTTCGCCGACGGCGAATTCGACGCGCGCTGGGTTTTTGCATCCATTTCGGTGCTGGCCGCATTGTTCGTTTGTGGTTACCTGATTCGTACTTCGCCCACAAAGCTGCGATTGAACACTGCGCTGGCATTATTACTGGCAGGTATTGTTGGTAACCTGGTTGACCGTGTGCGGCTGGGCGAAGTGGTAGACTTCCTGGGTTTTCACATTCACGACAAATATTCATGGCCGATTTTCAATCTGGCGGATTCGGCCATTTGCATTGGCGCAGGGTTGCTGGCGCTGGAAATGATTTTTGAAGAAGCGCCAGCGAAAGCGGAACCGGTCCAAAATACCGTTGCCGAAGAGCAAACGCAGCCTGAAGGCTGAATCCTAAACTGATCCAACTTTTCCTTTGATTGATTGCAATGTTTCCTGAACTTTTCAAGATTCCCTATCTTAACTTCACGATCTATACCTATGGATTGCTGGTGGCCTTATCGTTCGTCGTTGGCTTGTGGGTGATGGCGCGGCTGGCTGCGCGCGACGGTTTGGACAAGCAGCGGGTCTATGATCTGGGCTTGTGGGTGCTGGTGGCTTCGTTAGTAGGATCGAAACTGCTGATGATCATTACCGAATGGGACGAACGTTATCGAGGCAATTTGGGCGCGATCTTCACGCTGGACTTCTTGCGCTCGAACGGCGTCTTTTACGGCGGCTTTTTGGGCGCGGTCATCGCTTCGGTGATCGTCATGCGGCTTTACAAGATGCCGTGGTGGCGGACGGCTGACGCGTTTGCGCCGGGCATTGCCATTGGCCATTTCATTGGACGGCTGGGTTGTTTCAGCGCCGGTTGCTGCTGGGGCAAGCCGACCTCTTCTTTTTGTGGCGTGCATTTCACTGATAAGGGACACGAAACCACAGGCGTGCCGACCATTGTTGAACACCTGAATCCGGGGCAACAGAGCGTTTGGGCGGAGCGTCTGGGCGGCCTGACGGCACCGATCAAATTGCATCCGACGCAGCTTTACGAAGCCGCCGCGCTGCTGGTGATTTTCGTTGTGTTGCTGGTGATGTTCCGCCGCCGCCGGTTTTACGGGCAGATCGTGCTGGCGTATGCGATGCTGTATTCGGTTGCGCGCTTCATCATTGAATTTTGGCGCGACGATCCGCGCGGCGAAATCTTTGGGATTTCAACTTCACAATTTATTGCCATTCTGTTGTTCATTGGTGCGCTGGCTGGTTTTGTTTATCGTTGGCGGAAACAACCCTCTCAAATAGCTTCTATGGCCTGAGATTATGGGCGTAAAACTTGGATGGGACCGGAAAAAGTCTGCGTCAAACCTTAAGGACCACGGGATCAGCTTTGAAGAAGCCGGCACGGTGTTTGATGACTCCTTGGCTCGCATCTTTGATGATGACGCCCATTCGTTTGATGAGCGAAGGGAGATCGCCATTGGGCAATCCATTACTGGCAGATTACTTCTGGTCTGCTTTACGGAACGAGCGAATGATGTTTTGCATATCATCAGCGCGCGGTTTCCAACGAAAAGAGAACGGAGAAAGTATGAAGAAAACTCGTAAGTCCCAAACTGCTCCGACAATGGACGAGATGTTGCCGGAATACGACTTTGATTACAGCAAGGCAAAACCGAACCGCTTTGCCGGACGAATTGATAAGAGTCACGTCGTTGTCGCGCTTGATCCTGACGTGGCTAAAATCTTTTCGAATTCGGAATCGGTGAATAATATTTTGCGTGCCTTAATCGCCGCGATGCCGCGCGTCTCGAAACAAGAGACCAGAAAGGCCGCTTAAACGCGTGCTTGACCCGCCTATGCGTCTTGCCTATTTCAGCCCGCTGCCGCCGAGCAAATCGGGCATTGCGGATTACAGCGCCGAACTGCTGCCTTATTTGGCGAAAGGGGCGGACATCACCGTATTTGTTGATCAGGCAGATGAATTACGCCTGCATCAGCATAGAGAAGACTTTGCCGTCTATAACGCGATTCACTTTGACGAAATCAACCGCCAGAATCCCTTCGACCTCTGCATTTATCATCAAGGCAATAATCCCTATCACGAATTTATTTATGAACGGGCGTTGCAAACTCCGGGCTTGCTGGTGCTGCACGAACACTGCCTGCACCACCTGATTGCGTGGAGCACCCTGGGGCGCAAAAATGAAGACGGATATTGGAACGAACTGTTTTACGGATATGGCAGGCTGGGCGCACGCGTGGCAGAGATGCGGGCGCTGGGCGTCGGCAATGAATATCAGCAATTCCTGATGCCGCTCAACCGCCGCCTTGTCGGCAGCAGCTTAGGGATCATCACGCACAATGCCTACGCCGTTTCTCAGCTTGAAGGCTTGAATCCGCAAACGCCGGTCGAAATCATTCCGCACCATCTTTCGCCCAAAGCATACGAACTGGATGCAATGGACGCCGTTGAATGCCGTCGCAGTTTGGGGATTGCGGAAGATGCGTGGGTGATCGCTTCGCTGGGTTTCGTCACGCAATCGAAACGCATCCCGGCGGTGCTGGCGGCCTTCAAACGCCTGTTGGCGGTTGTTCCGAACGCGACCTACCTGATCGTTGGCGAAGACCATTGGGAATGGAGCGTAGCGCCGCTAATCGAAGAGATGGGCCTGGGCGACCGCGTGCGCATCACGGGCTACGCGACGGAACGCGATTTCTTTCGTTATTTGAAAGCCGTAGATGTGATTGTCAATTTGCGGTATCCGACTGCGGGCGAAACTTCTGGCACGCTGATTCGCGCGCTGGGAGCAGGCAAGCCGGTGATTGTTTCCGACTTTGGGCAATTTGGCGAACTGCCAGACGACGTTTGTTTGAAGGTGACCACTGGCCCGGATGAAGAGAACGAGTTATATGCGCGGTTGCGGGCGCTGGCTTACCGCCCGACGTTGCGCGAACAAGTCAGCCACCGCGCTGCTGAATGGATTCGCCGTGAACATGAAATCAGCCGCTGCGCCGCGCGGTATCTGGAGTTTGCCGAGCGAATCGTGAAAAGGCATGGAGTACCGCCTTCAGGCGGCTGGGTGGTGGAGGCCCCCCTGAAGACTGAACTCCAGGCTCCTTCGCTTAAGTTCAAACAGCCGCAGACGATCAAACTTAACCAGGACGAAGCGTTGAAATATGTCGAAGGGTTTTTTGCTGAAGACTCAAATGCGACTGGCTATTTGCAGAAGCACGGACGGCGCATCATCGAAACCGTCGAACTGGTGCCGGTGGGCGATCAAAACCAACGGCTATTGGAGTTGAGCAGTTATTTGCAGATGACCCCACTGATCAAACGCCACGGCAATTATGGCGAGATCGTCATCACCAACTGGTGGCGGGGCGAATCGCGCCGCCAACTGCAAACGGTCAAACATTCCATCACCGGCGAAGAGGTTGCGTTCGAGATGCTGAACGTGGATGTCGAACGTGACCGATTCCCGTTTCCTGATGAGCATTTTGATGTCGCGCTGTGTTGCGAATTAATCGAGCATTTGACCGCCGATCCGATGCACATGCTGATTGAACTAAATCGCGTGCTGAAATGGGGCGGATTATTGATCCTCACCACGCCGAATATTTCCAGCGCCTTCAGCTTAGGCAAATCGCTCGCTGGCAACAGCCCATATGTTTATGGCGAATACAATCCCAAAAGCCCCGGCGACCGCCACAGCCGCGAATACGCGCCGAGCGAAATCAAGCTGGCCCTGAACGCCGCCGGGTTCAAAGCTGAAAAACTTTACACCAAAGACCTGTGGGCGCAGACCGATGAACCATTCTTGCGCTGGCTGGAGCAAGTAGCTGGAAGTAGCGTGCCGCGAGAATTGCGTGGCGACAATATCTTTGCTGTTGGGCGTAAACTCAGCACACAGTTCGATCGTTGGCCTGATGGGCTATATGACTAAAAACAATTAGCAGATTGACGACTGCCGAATTCGGCGACTGATCTAAATTCCGCAATCCGCAATCCGCAATCCGCAATCCGCAATCGAATGATCTCTGTTCAAAACGTCTCCAAGTTATATCGCGTTTACGAATCGCCTTCGGGTCGGTTGAAAGAAATTTTGCTGCGCGGGCGGCGCAAATATCATCGCGAATTCTGGGCCCTGGAAGATGTCAGTTTGGAAGTTCCCACCGGCGAAGCCGTCGGCATCATTGGGCGTAACGGGGCAGGGAAGACAACCTTGCTGCAAGTCATCGCCGGAGTCTTGCAGCCAACGACGGGTGATGTATTTGTCGAAGGCCGCGTGACGGCGCTGCTGGAACTGGGCAGCGGCTTCAATCCCGAATACACCGGACGCGAAAACATTCTGCTCAGCGGCCAGATTCTCGGCTTCAGCGAAAAAGAGATGCGGCAGCGGATGGACGTGATTGTGCAGTTTGCTGAATTGGAAGCTTTCGTGGATCAGCCCGTCAAAACTTATTCCACGGGAATGCTGATGCGGCTGGCCTTTGCTTCGGCGATTCACGTTGATCCGGATGTGTTGATCGTGGATGAAGCGTTATCGGTAGGCGATGTTTACTTTCAGCGCAAATCGCTCGACCGGATGGACTACTTTCGCAAGTCCGGCAAGACCGTGCTGTTCGTTTCGCACGATCCGACAATGGTTCAGCGGTTCTGCACCCAAGCAATGTGGATCGAAGGCGGCAAGGTGGCAATGACCGGCAGCGCGCGCGAAGTGGTGACGGCCTATCAAGCCTTTTGCGCCAAGCTGGAAGATGAACGGTTGCGCAATGCCGCGCGTCCTTTTGCCGGAACGCTGGTCTTGTTTTTGGACAATCTCAACCTCGATCCCCGGTTTCACATCTTTCCTGTTTTGGCCATTCATTTTGGTTCGTCCTCTAGCGATTTTCGCCCAACGATTTATTCCGCCACACGGCGTCGAACTTGATCAGCCCGTGCGTTGGCTGTTCCGATACGACATCGAACTGGTACATCTGATTGTGAATGTCCGCCGGGTCGTGCCATTCAGGCGAGCCGTCTTTGGGATAAGCCTTGAGCGAAAGGAAGTAGACGTTGTGCGAAAGTTCCAGCGTCGGGATGTGGAGTTCAATTACACCAGCGCCGCGTTTGATGGGTAAGGCTGCCGGATGCGTGTCCAGATTGTTGATGCTGCCGATGAAAATACCGTCGTAACGATGAATGTCCACGGCAAAGAT
>JBDSAM010000366.1:0-5743 GCA_039922135.1 Blastocatellia bacterium | reverse complement strand
ATCAGCGGCACAATTGAAGATTTGAAATCGCAGGATGGTTCAGTGGGCTATGCCAAAAACCTGCGGCACGGCGTTATCGGCAAAGGCTTGAACGATTACGACGCGATCTTTTCGACGTTGAAAAAAGAAGGCTTCAACGGCTGGATTTCCATCGAAGACGGCGAGAACGGCATGGAAGAATTGCGCGAATCCGTGCAGTTCCTGCGAGCCAAGATGGCCGAGCATTTCGGCGAAGAGTAACCACACAGTAGGGTGGGGCAATGGTCAACATTGCCCCACATTCAAAATATGCGCCCACAAGTTTTCGTCACCCGTCAGCTTCCTCAACCAGTGATGGATCGGCTGGGCAATGTCTGTGAAGTTCGCATCGGCACAACGCACGGCGAACTTGATCGTCAGGCTTTGCTGGAAGGTGTACGCGAAGCTGACGGCCTGGTTTGTTTGCTGACCGATCAGGTTGACCGCGAAGTCATCACCGCGGCAACAAAACTGCGCGTGATCGCCAACGTCGCTGTCGGATACAACAACATTGACGTGGCGACAGCTCAACAACGTAGCATCTTCGTGACCAATACTCCGGACGTATTAACAGATGCGACGGCGGATTTGACTTGGGCTCTGATTCTGGCCGTCACGCGGCGCGTGGTGGAGTCAGATGCTTTTGTGCGCGCGGGCAAGTTCACAGGTTGGGATTTCGAGATGCTGCTGGGCATTGGGTTATCAGGCAAAACGCTTGGCATTGTCGGTTACGGCAAGATCGGCAGGGCAGTCGCGCGGCGGGCAACAGGGTTTGGAATGAATGTGATCTATTGTGGGCGCGACGACATTGCTTACCGCGACAACCCGCAGCACAACGCCTTAATAACCGCCCGGCAATCAGTCACCGGCACGTTGAATCAAAGCGCGCGGATTGACGGATTGGCCGCTCGCCGTGTGACATTCAATCAACTGATTGAGATGTCGGATATTCTGACGCTGCACGTTCCGCTGGCAGCAACCACAAAGCATTTGATCAACGCGGCGACATTTTCCCGGATGAAACCTACGGCTTACCTGATTAATACCGCGCGCGGCCCAGTGGTTGATGAAGCCGCCTTGGTGGAGGCCTTGCAACTAGGCAGGATTAAAGGCGCGGGGTTGGATGTTTATGAATGTGAGCCTCAGGTAAGTCCGCCACTGTTGAAAATGTCGACCGTCGTCCTGCTGCCACACATTGGCAGCGCCACACACGAGACGCGGACGGCAATGGCGATGCTGGCGGCGGAAAACGCGATTGACGCGCTGTCAGGCCGCACGCCTCGCAGCGCTGTCTGGTCTTGATTGCCGCTGCCGCGCAAGCTGTGAACTGTAGAGCCGCGTCAGCAGGTCGTAAATCACCAGCTCCTGCGCGCGATGCGCAGATCGCAACATCCGGTTTGCGTGCATATGCAGATAGCTGGAAGCCATTTCCGCCAGCGGCTTCGATAACGTTCTTTCCTGTTCGGCCGCACGCAACGCTTCGACGATGGGGCGCAAGTGAACCGAACGCCGGTCGAAAACTTCCAATCCTGCGGCCAAATTGTTTTCAGGTTGTTTCGTTCGGTCCAGCAACAATTCCAGCGCCTTTCGCTCTTTGCGGTAACGTTCTCCGAGCTGGTCAAGCAGGTTTTCATCGGCTTTGAATTCGGCCAGAAATCCGGTGCGCGCGGCTTTTAGAATCTCCGCTTTGCCCGCCAAATCAAATCCAAAGTCGTCTAGCATACGATCCATCCCATACAGCGTCAGCCGCCAGGTTTCATCAGCACTGACGTCATCTTGCTCCAACAGGTCGATGATTTCTGTCACTGCCTGGCTGTCGGCGTAAAACAATTGTTCTGACAATTCAATGCCTGTCGCGCCGCCATAACGTTCGACCTCGCGTTCATACGTGTCCAGTTGTATTCGCCACACGCCGCCTGTTCCCAGCCTCGGCGACATCTCAGCCAGCGCCGCTTGCAGCTTCGGCCACACCTCTTCACGCAATCGTTCAGGTTGGCCATGGAAGCGCACACGCAGATGCCACGCCGGATCAAGGTAGCGAAGGAAGAACCATTGATCGGCAGCGCCGCTGGCAATCACTTCATCAGCGACCGATTTGATGACTTCGCGAATAAGTTGATCAGCAGTCGCCGTGCCGCAGTAAATCTTTGCGTACAGCCATTCCGAACCGGGCGGAAAGGAGCGGGCTGCGGGAAGATAAAGAGACGAGGAAACTGCGAGATGGGACGATTTCATCTCCACTTCTTTGTCCATGCCGCCATTTTTGACAAAAGGCACAATCAGTTCGTGAACATAGCGCCCTGCGCCTTCAACATCGCGAGCGCATAGTTGATCAGGTTCCGGCCATAATTCCTGCAACCGTACTTCGCTACGATCTTTGACGATATGCGCAAACGAATCCACACTCAGCACGTTTTCCAGATCAACCGGCAATGTGTTGTCGCCATCGGCCAACACGACAAAACGCGGCAGCTTGCGTTCGGCGCGCCATTGCTGAACCAGACGAAAACGCTCCACGCCCTGCACTTCGGTGATGCGCTGCAATTCTTCTTTGCTAAGTGCCCATTGAGCACGCGACAGTACCAACCGACCAGCAACGACGCGCGGCAGAAACGGCGCGCTTTCCAGCGCCCCCCAATTCCAGGCCACTCCCGGCATAGTACCCTGTGATTGCAGATCGCCCAGAAAACGGTAGACGGTGGAACTTTCGCGCGTCCAGTTATGGGCGCTGGTCAATCGCGGAATGACCTCGCAGCCCAGCTTTGCCGAACGCAGCACTATGCGGTCTTCGCGGACGGAAACCAGCAAGTCCGTGACCGGCAGTTGATGTTCGTGATTCGCGCCAGAATGGCCCAGGTAAGGAATTTCGTAACCGCGCAGCACAGGGCGCGCCAGCACATTGCCAATGCGACCTTCGGGCAAATGAACCAGCTCCGCAAAGACTGCGTCGGGGCGCAACGATTCTTCGGCGCGCAGATGCTGCTCGACTTCTCTGTGCAAATCCGCATCGGCGTGGCAGAACCGTCCCAGTAAAGTTACGCCGGATGGCCCGCCCGCGCCTTCAATCAAGATGTGGAAGTTTCCTTGCTCAATCGCCTCTTCCGATTCGGCGGCGATGCGGCACATAACGTTGATAGCGTCGGGGAATAGCAGGGTTTCTTTCGCCCGCAATGCTTCAATGTCTTGTTCGCGCAATTCAATTTTGGTCGCGCCCGTCGTCAACGCCTCGCTCAGTTTGCGAAGCAGAAAAGCGTCGCGCGCCTGCCACGCGCTTTGCCATTCTCCTTTTGATGGCAGTGCCAACCCCCGCAGCAACGGCACATTGCCTTGCGCACTGGAGCCAACAGGAAAACCCAGGCCCAGATCGTCGTCCAGCACTTCGACCAACGGGATTTCACGGTCTTCGTAACGCTCGGCGAAGGCCGAACGAAACCGGCTTAGCTCACTTTCGTAAGGTTTGGCAAAAATGCTTTGCAACAGAGCTATGCCCGCGCTGATTTCAGCAATCACACTTTCGCCGAGCGACGATTCATTGGCCGGCCTGACCATGTCCACCTGAAACAGGCGTTGCAGCTCCGCCTTTGCCGGCAGGCTTTCCAGCCGACTGGCGATGGCGCGGTAAGCTTCCGGCAACGCGCCCATGCCCGCGGCATCCATCATTATCAGATCGTTGCGGACTTGCTCCAGCACCTCGGCAACGTTCTGGCTGCCGGTCAGCGAACGTAATCGTTCGATCAACGGATGAATCGGTTCCGCACCCGTCACAGGCAAAGCCAGATCGGAAACCAGAATCTGATGGTCAATCAATTGCCCGATGAACTGCGTGGCGTCGTCCATCGTAATTCGGTCGTCATCCGACAGTGCGGCCTCGTTATCAACGAATGGCGCGACTTCGTCATCCACCAAAGCTGCTGCCAGCTCGGCAATCGTCGCCCCCGCTCCAGCGCGTTGCAAAATGGTGGCAATACATTCGCTGTTTTCGACCGCCACCAGGTGATAAGTTCGCGCGCGTCCATCTACCCTGGATTCAACATATCGAATGCGCCCCGCTGCCACATACAAGCTACTGTTCGGGCGATACACCAGTGAACCGCGCACTTCCGTATTGCGCCCCAATTCATCCACCAGCGCGAACAGATAGTCCATGTCCAGTCGTGTGTGACGTTGGCAATGCGATTTACCAGCAATGGTCAATTGCGTCGTTTCGCCGATCTTGCCCAGCGAAGTCGCCGCGAACAGCCCGAACGGCGTCGAACGTCCACACATCCGCGAAAAGTATCGAACCAACGCGCCTTCAACGCGTGCGCCGCGTTTGCCGTCGGGATCCGTCATCCATTGATCCAGATAATCGTGCAAATCCGGAGAGGCGACAAAGAGCGCGTCTTGAATTTCAGGCTGCGCCACCAACGCGCGCAAACCTTCGCGCAACTTTGCGCGATCCGCGTTGAGCGATTCCGCCGTTGCCACCGAACCATCTGAAGCCGATTCAAGCCCGCTACTCCAGTTCAGGAATTCACCGAACGGCAACAATGGCGCGCGCATGACGAAAAAGCCGGACGATTTGAATTCGACTTTTGGCTTCTCTGCTTCTATTGATTTGGGAGAAGCGGAGCGCTTCTCTTGTTTTGCGAATGCCATCTCGTTCCTTTCAGCAATAACCGATTTTTACGTTGACTTGGGCGGGATCGAAATCAGCAATGAACGATCCCAGTTCGGTTCCAAATTGGTACAAGCGGCAAGCAGCGACAGAGCGACTCCGGCAATTCCATCCAACAACCCCGGTTGGTTCACCCAGTAAGCCTCCGTGCCCGCGTCATTCATCTCGCGGATTGAAAATCCGCCGATGCCTTCCCCAGGGCGCTGAAAAGCCAGTGCTCTTTCATACCAAGCCAGCGCCGCTTCCCGGAATCGCGCATTGCCTGTCGCTTGATAAGCGCGATTAAAAATATGCGCATTGCCTGCCGCGCCGTGGCACAAACAGACATCGAAAACGTCAGCGCTTTCAAAAGGACGCGCGGCGGCTTTCAGCAAAACCTCGATGGCTTCTCGCTCCCAGTCAGCCTGTCCCACACATTGGGCGGCATACAGCAGAGCCATGCCCAGCCCCAGATCGCCGTAACACCATGCAACCTTTGACGCCTCGCGCTCAATTCCCGGCCCCGCCCACGAACTGAAATAAGATTCGGAATCCGCTGGATTTCTTTGCGCCAGCAGCCAGCGCACGGTGCCTTCCAGCAAATGCTGCGAACGTTCTGTTTCAACTCCGACTGAGATATTTCTGCCCAGCAGCGCAATGACTCCCGGCACGCCGTGCGCCAATCCCAGATTGTAATAACCGTTCGGGCAAATTTGCCGTTGCCATTCAGGCAACAGCGTCGGGCTGGTGTGCCAGGTGATGTGCTGACCTTCACGTTTGGCGGTGTCCCACAATTTGTTGATGATCTTGGTTGAAATTTCCGACGAGGATTTTACGGACTGCTCTCGCCTTTCCAATGCGTAAACGCCGTATCCGACAAGCCCGACAATCAAATCGTAATCTAGCTCCCCCTCCCATTGATCCAGAAATTCGTTCAGCATCTCATCAACCGGCACACAGCCTTCAGCTTCATCCTGATCGAAGAGAATTTCTGACAGATTGGCGATGACCCAACCAATCTCCGTGAATCCACCAAAAAACCGCACGGAGTCCAAACGTTCGGCGGCTTCGTCAATTGCTTCGTTCAAA
>JBDSAM010000365.1:0-6569 GCA_039922135.1 Blastocatellia bacterium | reverse complement strand
GTGTAAGCCGTGCGCCCTTTGGTCGCGCCACTGATGTTCAGCGTATTGCCGTAAACAGCGATTTTCATGCCTTCAATGGCGGGCGTGGCTTTGATCTGTGATGCCGCGAAAACCTTGGCGTCGAGCGGATTGTTGAAATTCAACTGGAAGGGCACGAACGGGCGGCAGCCGTCGCCGTAACCGCACTGCGCCGAAGCAAGCTGCAATGCATCGTAAGTGCGAAACGTGAACTTCTGCGGCGTGGAGGTCGTGCGCGGCCCTTCGACTGACGGCGCGCCCGCGTTGATCGTCACAGTGAAGCTGGTGCCCGCGGGCAAAGGCTGATCGTTGTCTAACGCACTTGCGGGAATTGCGCGGAACGCCAGCCAGCGGTCTTTTTCGGCGGACTTCACGCGGTTGCGGGCGTTGGCATCACTTTCGATCTCTTCTTTGGTGGCCAGCCGCAATCGCCATGAACTTGCGCCCCCCGTCAGCTTGATTGCTTTCAGCATCGCCGCCGGATCAATGCGCTGATCGAATTCTATAAAGAAGACAGGATTGCGGACGTGCGGCCCATTGTTCGGATGGCTGGATTTCACTTGCACGGGCGGCGTGGAAAACGTCCAGCGTTTCGCTGCGGCAAGTAAGCCTCCATTGACCGACTTCGTCCCCGCTGAAATCTCTACTGCGTAATTCGTCGCCATCGGGAAGCGGCCTTCGGGTTCAAAGATCAATGTCTTTGTGCCCAGCCATCGCCACTTGCCCGGCGGTTGAGGCGTCAATTTGACGGGCACTTGCGCGGCTGCCAGATCAGTCACGGAAGTCACGGCAACCATCGGCTGCGAAAAGGTGACGGTCAGATGCGGGGCCAGAGCGACTTCGCCTTCGGGCGCGAATCGCAAGACTTCAAGCGGGCCAGATGACATTTGTGCTGTTGTTTGTTCGGGATAGGTGGAACTGTCAGCCGGAGGAAATGTCCCATTGATGGTCTGGCCAGTGCGCGGCGGCGGCAGCGACCGGTCGCGCATCGCGAAATCCTTTTGATCGTCGGCGTCGACTTTGATCGCGGGCAGCCGTTTCAGCAGATTGTTGACTGCGTCATCAGAGAGTGGCGAGGTGGGCGCGGCAGTGACTGGCTGTTGCCGCTGATTCTCTTCAGTGCCTTCGCTCAATCGAAACTGCATGCCGTCTCCATTGTTGCCGCCAGCAATTTGCGGTCGCGCGATGGTGCCGCGGCGGCCTTGCCCGGCAACACTCGACCAAATGACGGCAGGCAGCGTCATTGCAATCAAGATCACCAACAGCAGCAGGCGCGAACTTGAGGTTTCAAAACGAATTTTGGATTTCATCGGCGGACTCCTCACATTACTTTCAGCGAAAGACTATCGGCCACTTAAGCATCGCTTGGGGGCTGAGTGGTTACGCCTAATCGAACGATCCTTAAAAACTTCCTTGCCCATTTTGACAGCGATTTCAGAAAGCCTACAACGTTGAACCCGAAGGGCGTGGGTTACGGACGCGAAGCCGAAGCTCTTTGTTCCATTTTCTATTTTTGTAATTGTCTTGCCTGCCTGAACCGGTGCTGGCTATGATGACGATATGAACGCAACGACTGCCGCGATTCTGGTAATCGGCGATGAAATCCTGAGTGGGAAAGTCGAGGACCAAAACGCGCGCCTGCTGATTGGCGAACTGCGCGCGCTTGGAGTGGGCCTGCGCCGCATTCTGATCATCCCTGATGACGTAGAAACCGTTGCAGCAGCCGTGCGCGAACTCTCTGCCGGCTTCGATCACGTCTTCACCTCTGGCGGAGTCGGCCCGACGCACGACGATGTCACCATCAGTGGCGTGGCGCGCGCATTTAACAAACCCATCGTTCGGCATCCTGATCTGGAGCGGCGACTGAAATCGCATTTTGGGGCGAACGCCGATGATTCAAAGCTGCGGATGGCGGACCTTCCCGAAAACGCAGAATTGCTGGAAATGCCCGACTGGCGCTGGCCTGTGCTGGTATGCGGCAACGTCTACATCCTGCCCGGAGTGCCGGAATTGTTTCGCAAAAAGTTTCTGGCGATGCGAGAACGCTTCCGCGTCGCGCCATTTTTTGCCAAGGCAATCTACACGCAGGAAGATGAATTCGACATCGCCGAAGATTTGCGCCGAGTAGCCGATGCGCATCCTGCGGTCGCTATCGGCTCTTATCCCAACTATTCCTCGCCGGAATATCGCGACAAAATCACACTTGAATCGAAAGACGAAGTTGCGCTCAGCTTGGCGGTCAAAGCACTGTTGGCGAAACTTGATCCAGGACAATTAGTGCGAAGCGAATAACGACATAGGGCCCACTGTCAAAGCCGGTCAAGCCATCTGACCCATCGCGATTCAAGTGCCTGTCAAGTTTGCAGTTAAATCCCGTTCGTCTATAATCCGCGCCTGTCTCACACCCAAGAAGTCCAAACTAAAATTACATGAGGTATCACCAGCTATGCTCCTACTCGTCTTAGGCATCGGCATTTTTGCGTCACTCTGTCTTTACAATCGCGCGCCGCAAGTAGGCCGCGTCACAATGAAACTAGCTGCTGGCGCGGCGTTCTTCGCCATCAGCGCCCTCTCGGCTTTCGCGCAAGAACCGCACCGGCCCGGCGGCGAAGCCAATTTGAAACTGCCCGACCTTTCAACCGTCACGTTTATGGGCGGCACCAACGGGCGTACGCTGCTGATGGTCGGCATTGGCATTTCGCTGCTCGGCATGGTCTTCGGGTTGATGATCTACACGCAGCTCAAAAAAATGGCCGTGCATAAATCAATGCTCGAAATTTCTGAACTTATTTATGAAACCTGTAAAACCTATCTGATCACGCAGGGCAAATTCATCCTGATTCTGGAAGCCTTCATCGCCGTCATCATCATTCTCTATTTCGGTGTTCTGGTCGGCTTCCCGCTTTATAAAGTCGCCATCATTCTGATCTTCAGCTTGATCGGCATCGGCGGCAGTTATGGCGTTGCGTGGTTTGGCATCCGCATCAATACCTTTGCCAACTCGCGCACCGCGTTCGCCTCTCTGGGCGGCAAGCCCTACCCAATTTACGCCATTCCGCTGAAAGCCGGGATGAGCATTGGCATGATGCTGATCAGCGTTGAACTGCTGATCATGCTCTGCATCCTGCTTTTCATTCCAGGCGATTACGCCGGGCCGTGTTTCATTGGATTCGCCATCGGCGAATCGTTGGGTGCGGCAGCGCTGCGAATCGCGGGCGGCATCTTCACCAAGATCGCCGACATCGGCGCCGACTTGATGAAGATCGTCTTCAAGATCAAAGAAGACGACCCGCGCAACCCCGGCGTCATCGCCGACTGCACGGGCGACAACGCGGGCGATTCGGTTGGGCCGTCGGCAGATGGTTTTGAAACTTACGGCGTGACCGGTGTGGCATTGATCTCGTTCATACTGCTGGCAGTAAATCCGAAGACCGCTGGCGCTGGCTATGAAGCGATTCAGGTTCAACTGCTGGTCTGGATCTTCGCTATGCGCATTATGATGGTCATCGCCTCCGCCGGGTCATACTTCATCAACGAAGCGATCGCCAAAGCGCGTTACAACGGCGCTGACAAAATGAATTTTGAAAAGCCGCTGACCAGCCTGGTCATCATTACTTCGGTCGTTTCGATCATTCTGACGTTTGTCGTTTCGAAGCTGATGATTCCAACCCTCGGCCCCAGTGGTGACACTACGTTGTGGTGGAAGCTGTCGGCGATTATTTCGTGCGGAACGGCGGCAGGCGCAATTATTCCCGAACTGGTCAAAGTCTTCACTTCGACCGAATCGCGCCACGTCAGCGAGGTCGTCACTTCATCCAGAGAAGGTGGCGCGTCGCTGAACATCCTGTCGGGATTGGTCGCGGGCAACTTTTCGGCCTACTGGCTGGGCATCAGCATCGTCGCTCTGATGGCGGTTGCCTATGCCTTCAGCCTGGACGGCCTGGGCGCGTTGATGGTAGCCCCAGCAGTCTTTGCCTTTGGTCTGGTCGCTTTCGGATTTTTGGGAATGGGGCCAGTTACCATCGCCGTTGACTCGTACGGCCCGGTCACCGACAACGCGCAATCGGTGTACGAACTGTCGCTGATCGAACAAATTCCGAACATCGAAGCCGAAGTTAAAAGAGATTTTGGTGTGACGGTCAATTTCGAACGCGCCAAACATCTGCTGGAAGAGAACGACGGTGCGGGCAATACCTTCAAAGCAACTGCCAAACCCGTGCTGATCGGTACAGCCGTCGTAGGCGCGACAACAATGATATTTTCGATCATTATGTCGCTGACCGAAGGGCTGACGGTCAACGTGGATAAACTGGGCTTGTTGCACGCACCCTTTGTGCTGGGACTGATTACCGGTGGCGCGATCATCTACTGGTTCACCGGCGCGTCCACTCAGGCTGTGACCACAGGCGCATATCGCGCGGTTGAATTTATCAAAGCCAACATTAAGCTGGATAACACAGTGATCAAGGCCTCAGTCGAAGACAGCAAGAAGGTGGTTGAAATCTGCACGCAGTACGCGCAGAAAGGGATGTTCAACATCTTCCTGACAGTCTTCTTCTCCGCGCTGGCCTTTGCCTTCGTCGAAGAATATTTCTTCATCGGCTATTTGTTTTCGATTGCGATCTTCGGCTTGTACCAGGCGATCTTTATGGCCAATGCAGGCGGCGCTTGGGACAATGCCAAGAAGATTGTTGAAGTCGAACTGAAAGCCAAAGGCACTCCACTGCACGACGCCTGCGTCGTTGGCGATACTGTTGGCGACCCGTTCAAAGACACGTCGTCGGTGGCGCTGAACCCGGTCATCAAGTTCACGACGCTGTTTGGTTTGCTCGCTGTTGAACTGGCCGTTTCGCTGCGCCATTCCAGCCCCGCCAATGCCAGTCTGAGCCACGTTCTGGCTGTCGTCTTCTTCCTGATCTCGGCCTTCTTCGTTTACCGGTCGTTTTACGGAATGCGAATTGGGTCAGAGAAGTAATCGGCAGGCTTCATACTTGTCCGGCCTGTTCGGTTCAATCAAAGGCAGTGATCTTCGCGGGTCGCTGCCTTTACTCTTTGTGGCTGAGCTGTGATAACATCCTTATCAGCCTCTGAGCAGAGACAGGCCATTCAGATATTTTCCGCCCCAGTAACTTTACTAACCTGCCCAGGCTGAATAGCAATGAGCGCTTTCTCGACATCGGGAATTAAAGGCAGAAGATCATCAACGGTAATACCTCGGGCAATCAACACCAATACAGAGATTGAGCGACCTGTGAGATTTTGTTGGTATCGCAAGTTTTGATCAACAGTCAGCAGAACATCAAAACCTGCCGCCTCTGCTTCTGCCAGAAGTTTTCCATTTTTCAATCCTTCCCAGCGCATTTCGCGCGTGGTTTTGATTTCGTGCTGAGGCAACTCGCGGCGGAGAGGTCTGGGAACGCAGTGGTCAAAGAGAATCTTCACGGCTAAGGCAATCCCTCCAAAAGATGATCGTAAGAATATTGAAGCGCGGCTACTGCTTCCTGGCGTGGCACGCCTTCGAAGTCATCCAGAAATTCATCCAGTGTTTTTCCTTTGACCAGATATTCCCACAGGTATTTGATAGGGACGCGTGTGCCTACGAAGCAGGGAACGCCGCCGAGCCTTTCGGGATCAATCGAAACGAATGCTGCGCGGGCATCGGATTGCGGAACGAGTTCCGTACTCAAGTCATGGTTGGTCGAAGTTAGTCGTTCGATAGTTTGAGCAGTTGCCATTTCGTTGCCTCCACTGCCAAGTTTACGCTTGTTGCCTGCTAAGCGAAACCGGGCAAATCAATATGGAAAGGCTGCTATCACCGACAACAATTTCAAAGAATTCCTGGCCAAGCTTCATCGTTGCGGCGCTTCTTTTGAGCGTTTCAAGAGCAACGCGAACGCAACCAACACAACACTGGCAATCAAACACAAAATGGCGAACCAGTCTCCGTGCTGAGCGTAAAAGGTCAGCCCGCGTCGCAACTGCGCGCGCCAGACTTGTGCGCCTGCGGTGAATGAAGGCAGCGGGTCAACGACTTGTCCGTTGGCGGTAATCAGCGCGCTGATGCCGGAGTTGGTGACGCGCATCAGGTCGCGGTCGTTTTCAATTGCGCGCATTGCGGCGTGTGCCAGATGCTGCCGCGCGCCCGCCGTACTGCCGAACCAGGCGTCGTTAGAGACATTGACCAGCAGCGTAGCGCCGTTTTTGACAAAACCACGCACCAAGTCAGGGTAGGCCGCTTCGTAGCAGATAAATGCGCCGACGCGGGCGTAGGTGGTCGTGCGTTCGATGCCTTCGGTAGGGTTGAATTGAGTCCCGGCGATGATGCCTGCACGTTGAGTATCAAGCCGCAGGGTGTTGACGACGGGTTCGGTTCCGGCAGTAAAGCCGCCGATGCCAGACGTGGCGAAGGCCTTGACAACATGGCTGAGCACAGATGCCATTGGGATGTATTCGCCAAACGGCACCAGATGGATCTTGTCATAACGTTTCATCGGACGGGCGGTGGCTGTGATCTGCGGCCTAGCCGGTGCCTCGTTTGGCGGGATGACGTG
>JBDSAM010000364.1:0-17160 GCA_039922135.1 Blastocatellia bacterium | reverse complement strand
AGAGCCGGGATAGAGTACCGAAGAGACATTGAGGATGCAATAAATCATCGCCAAAAGCGCGAAGTGACATTGCCGGGAGCGACTGATATACTCCGCCGCGTTCAACCGAATGGTTGAATAATGCTTCGAAAATCATTACAGAAATTTGTTAAGCACGCGAAACCATCACGCAATCAACGACGTATCATCAACGCAATGACGAGCGCAGTACCCAAACCCCGCATACCACTTCAGCATATTTGAGAGAGCAACAATGAAGGTTGCATATGCCAGGTAAAGTCTGCTCGACTGCATATCGGGAGAACTGACAAACTATGTGGAATCGTCTCAGACGGCTTTTTCGATCAATATTTGGCGGTCTCATTGACAGTGCGGAAGACCCGGAACTAATCCTCCAGCAATTGATCCGCGACATGAATGATGAGGTGCCAAAAATGCGCGAGAATGTCGCGCAGGTGATGGCTACGGAAAAGCGGCTGGACCGCGAGATTGTGGCGAATCAGGCTAAGCTCACTGATCTAGACAATAAGATTAAGGCATCCATTCGCCTTGGGAAAGACGACATCGCCACGGCCCTACTCGGCGAATTACAGATCGCACAGCGCGGGCTGGCCACCAGCCAGCAGAATCACGAAGCAGCCAAGGTTGCCTCTCTCAAAGCGCGCGAATACTTCGACAACTACATGACCAACGTGCGCAAGCGGCAGGCCGAGGCCATGCAACTGATCTCCGCGAACAAACAGGCGCAGATGCAGGAACGTCTGGCACAAACGATGGCCAGCTTCCAGATGGGCGATACGTCCCAGACCTTCGATGACATGCGCGAGAAGATCGCAAATCGCTCCGCTTCCGCTGAAGCGCGGGCCGAACTGGCTTCAACTAGCCTCGATTCGAAGATGCAAGGCATCGAAAGAGAACTGGCCAATGTGGAAGCGCAGGATATGTTGCTCGCCTACAAACAGCAGATGGGATTAGCGCCGCCAGCGGCCCAATCAGCACTTGGCGAAGGCGCTCCCACCGCCAATGCCGAACGCACGCTGGGTTCAGTTGATTACGCATCCCAAGAACACAGGCTGAAGGAATAGTTGCTGGTGGTTGGTGGTGGGTGTGATGAGCTACAATTCGACACCACTGACCACTAACCACCGGCCACCAACCTATGGAATTCAAAGCCTCTTACATCAAAGAAGCTCTTAAAGAACCGATTAACATCGGCGGCCTTTTAGTGGCAGCCGCGGCGGCTGCATATACCGCAACGACTGGTTTTTTTGTAGGGCCGGAGATGGTGCTGGCTGGCGCGCTGATTGCCGAAGGCGCGTATCTGGTCACAGTTCCGGCTTCCAGCCTCTATCGCCGCGTCGTAGATCGCCGCTCGCGCCACTTGATTGACGATCATCGTCGCAAACAGCGGCTGGAAGTTATCAAGAACTTCGATCCACGCGAACGCGAGGCGGTTGAATACCTAAGCTGGATGAAGAATCAGATTGCCAGCAACTACAAAAAATTCACGCGCCTGACGGAAGAGCCCCCGCAGATTCGCGAGTTGGAAGTGACCTGGGAAGCCTTTGTAGATCTGCTGGATGAATACCGCCGCCGCAAACTTCACCTGAAAACCGTCAAACGGCATGACATTGAGAATCAGTTGCGCGCGGCGGAACGGACTACGCAGTTCGCAGATCCAGCAGTGCGCCCTTTGCACGAAAAGAACGTTGAAATTCTTCGCCGCCGCCTGCAAACATACGATGACATAGAACGCACGGTGAAGGGCGTTGAAGCTCAATTGCAGGTAATCGAGAACTTTTTCGGGCTGGTCAATGATCAGGTTGTGACGATGCCAACGCCGGAGCACATCCTTTCGCTGGATTTCGATTCCCTGCTTTCGTCAATTGAGATAACCAAAGAGATATTGCAGCAGACCGCCCCGATTATGGGGCAGCTTGATTCACTCAACCGCGAGGTGTCCATTATGCGGCCTTCGCTAGTGAGCGAACGCAGATAGCTCTAAAGAAGCCAGGTGCTCTCTTGCCCCTTTCGGCCTCAGGCGGATTTCTGAAAACTTTCCGTTTAACTTTACTTTTTATACCTGTCCTGCATTGGAGGTTTTAAGCATGTCACGTCTTCTTTTTCAGCCACGGATGATTGGGCTGCTGTTCGGGTGTTTGTTGATGGCGCTGCCGATTTCAACGGCCACCGCGCAGAACGCGACCTTCTCCGACGATTTCAGTACCCGCCCGATTTACGTCACAGTGCGGGTCTTTCAGATGAAGGCGAACCGCGATAGCTATCCGGATTTGAATGATCAAGTCTTCAAAATGTCCACCGCCAGTCTTTCGGATCATACCCAGTGGATGAATGCCTTCAAGAAAAGCTATCCGGGTTTCGAGATTGATCTGTTGCGTACCGAGGTGAAGAAGGTCTTTCGCACATCGAAGCCGGCGACCGTCTCGCTGGTCAAACAGCAGGATGGGCGCGACATTGAAGTCCAGATGTTCGGTGCGCAAAGCATTGGCGACGGCGTCATCCCTGGCACCACGCTAGTCCCCGAAATTGGACTCCACTTTGGGAACGACATGGTCAACAAGCCGGTCGCCTTCTCGGTGCAGCCGCTTGAGGTTGAATCCGGGAAGACCTATTTCTATGCAGTGAAAACTCTAAAACTGCGTTCTAGCGATTACGTCAAATTCGTCCGCCCAAATACCCCGCCGGAATATTTTGACGGCAACGATCTGTTTTTGCTCTTTACCTTCTCGGTGGATCTGGATAAAACGACGACGCCAGCGCGTTATTACGACGAACGGCAATCGGTCGAATTCCAGACCCAGGCGACGAAGAAGACAGTTCCGGAAGTTCCTGCAAAATGGCGCGAGGCTGGACTGGGCGGTAATGTGCGCGTGCGCGTTGAAATATCGCCGGAAGGCCAGGTCACTAACGCAAACGCTTACTACTCCGGTTTCCCGGAGATGAATCAACAGGTCATCGAAGCAACACGGCAATGGGAATTTCCCAAATCGTTGTTTGAATCGGACAAAGCTCCGATCACATGTTTTTTGATGCTCAGCTTCCCGGCACAGCCTATCCCACCAAAAGCGAATCCGGCGAAGCAGTAAATTGTTAGCTCCGACCCGAAAGACGTGGGAGCTGTGGCTTGACCAAATATGACCAGCCACAGGAGGCCCCCCAAACCCGCAATCTGAGTGCCCCTGTGGCGTCATATGCAAAGGATGGCATATGTCGCAATCCGCACATTCACTTTCCACCACTGAACGGCTGCCCGGCTGGGCAGAAGAACTGGCACGCAAATACCGCGCGGGCGAAGCCTGCCATTTCCTGCTTCACCACAACATCTACGACCTGATGCATGGCCGGCAGTCTTACGTCTCACTACTTGCCTTCCTGCAACAGGAACTCCTGGGCAACAAAAAGATCGTGCTGTACAACCGCAGCGAGGGCATCACCTTCGATTCCGATGAGACGATGCGCGCTTTCGTTGCGCAACAGCGCGTAGCTGATCCCTTGCTCAACATCAAAACCGCTGCGCAACTGCCGCGCGATCCGGCGCATGCGCTGCCGATGATCGAACGCTTCCTTTACTACTCCGATAAAGTCGTCGTCGTCATCAACTTTTTAGAAACGATCTTTCCGGCGGGTGAGATGGCCCATATGTCCAGCGACGATCGCAACGCCTTGGTCGCTATTCAGCGATGGCTGACGACGCCGCGTTTCATGGACACAGACAATCTGGTGATTCTGATTGCCGAATCGCTCTCTGACGTGCATCCGCGCGTCAAGGAAAATTCACGGCTGGCGGCAATCAAAATCCCTTACCCTGATGAAGCTCAGCGTTTCGATTACATCAAAAACTTCATCGCCGCCTATCCGATTAAAAAGGTCGAGATGACCGAACAGCAGGTGGCCGGGACGACTTCAGGATTGAACCTGGTGCATTTGCGCTCGCTGCTGTGCGCAGCGCGCGAATCGGACGACGGGCTGACGTTCGAAGATGTGAGATTGAAGAAGAAAGAGATCATCGAGGCCGAGTGCGCCGGATTGATCGAATTCATCACGCCCCGCTTTGGCCTGGACAGCGTCGGCGGCATGCGCGAAGCCAAAGAGTATCTGCGCGACATCGCCGAGACAATCAAGCAGGGCAACCGTGAAGAAGCGCCAATGGGTATACTGATCTGCGGCCCTGTCGGCACTGGCAAAACGTTTCTCTCCGAATGCTTCGCCAAAGACTGCGGGTTGAACGTGGTCGAGTTCAAAAACTTCCGCGACAAATGGGTTGGCTCAACCGAAGCCAATCTGGAAAAGATCCTCTACCTGTTGCAAGCGCTCGCGCCCATAGTCGTGTTGATTGACGAAGCCGACGCCGCGCTGGGCAATCGCGAAACGGACGGCGACAGCGGTACCAACAGCCGCGTCTTCTCGAAGATCGCGGCTGCTATGGGCAACACCGCCAATCGCGGCAGAATACTGTGGATATTAATGACATCGCGCCCAGACCGTTTGCCGATTGATTTGAAACGTCAAGGCCGCTGCGAAGAACACATCGCGCTGTTTTACCCGGAAACCGCCGACGAACGCCGCGAGATCGCCGAAGCAATGGCGCGCAAGAACAAGCTAGATCATCAAATCACCAACTGGGGGCCGATCATCAACAGCCAGCTTCATCTGTCCGGGGCGGACATCGAATCTATTTTGATCCGCGCCCGCCGAACCGCCCGCATCGCGGGACATCCCAAGGTAGCCAACGAAGACTTGGCCTTCGTTGCATCAGAATTCACTCCGGCGCGCGACGATCTGGCAGTGGAATACCAGGAACTGGTCGCTGCCCGCGAAGCCACATCAAAAGCAATGATTCCCCCGCGTTTCCGCACCATGACCAGCGCTGAGATTGCGCGCCGGCTGGAGATGCTGCGCCCGCTGATCCGGTAACAATCTTCCCAAAGATTTGATGGCCGTCAAAAAAAGAATCGCAGACTCCACGGCGCGTTTCAGCCGCCCGGCAATCACGGCCTGCCGATTGATGTTTAGTTTGGAGAATCCCAGTCGGTTGTGAGATAAAACATCATCAAGCGATCATTCAATTTCCAGATTGACCATCGTTCAACATAAACGTCGGCAGGCGTCCTCGTTTGCCCGACAGTACCCACAGGAGAAGGTATGAACACAGGATTTGCAAAAAGACATTCTGCTTACATAGCAGCAATGCTGGCCTCGATCCTTATCGCGATTGCCGCCACACTCACGCCTTCATTCGCGTTTGCTCAAGCGCAAGCGATCAACGCGCAGATCGAAGGTACGGTCACTGATGCCAACGGCGCAGCGATTCCAAACACCAGAATAACGGCGGTCAATGTTGGCACGGGTGTCACGCGCACAGCCACAACTGACGAGGACGGTTTTTATCGTCTGCCGCTGCTTCCGCTGGGCGCGTATAAGGTTACCGCCGAAGCGCAAAGTTTCAAGAAGCTGACGCGCGAAGGCATTACTCTAAATACCGGCCAGAGCGCGACCATCTCGATGCAACTACAACCGGGCGGCGTCAACGAAGAAGTGACCATCACCAGCGACGCACCCATCGCCGACACGGCCAAGCTCGATCTGGGACGCGTGATGAACGAGCGCGAAGTCCACAACCTGCCGCTGGTTTCGCGCAACCCTTACAACTTCGCCGTGCTGCAGGCCAACGTCACAGGCCGCCCGAATTCCGAATTCGGCGTGCCGCGCATCAACGCCAACGGCTACACGCGCCGCACCAACTACATGCTAGATGGCAACAACAACACGCAGGCCGACCGTGCAGGCATCCGCCTGATGCCAATCTCTGAAGTCATGGTCAGCGAAGTCCAACTGGTCACCAACGGATTTGCCGCTGAGTTCGGCAACACTCCGGGGTTGATTATGAACGCCGTGACGCCTGCCGGAACCAACGCCTATCACGGCTCGGCCAGCTACCGGTTTCGCCGCACGCCCTTTTCGGCGCGCCCATTCTTTTTCTCAGGCGTCAACCGTCCGCCCGCCGTCGTTGACAATGTGAACGGCGCCATCGGCGGCCCCGTCATCAAAGACAAATTGCAATTCTACACCGGCTACGAATACGTCAAACGCGACCTGTCGGGTGAATCGCAGCGATTGATCAACGTCACGGCGGCCAACAAAGCCGCGCTCGTGGCCTCGGGTCTGCCAGATGGGATATTTCCGGCGGCGATTCCGACGGCGCAGAAGGTCAACTTTTTCATCGTTCGCACGGACTGGCAGGCCAACGCGGGCAATCACGTGATGGGTCGTTACAATCGGTTTCGCAACAATTCGCCCAACAACATCGCGGGTGGATTCAACACGCTGCAACGCAGCATTGATTTCGTTGACGCTTCGGATTCGGTCGGCATTCAGTTGATCTCGAACATCTCAAGCAACGTGCTCAACGAATTCCGTTACCAGTACGCGCGCCGTAAATCGCAAAACGTCGCGAGCGCCAATTCCGGCACTGGCTTGACGATCAACATCACCAACGTCGCCAATTTCGGTGCGCCGACCGACGATCTGATCCAACCGCTCGAAACGTCAAATCAGTTCATCAACAACCTGACCGTCACGCATGGCAATCACACGATGAAGTTCGGCGCGGGCTACAATCGCATCTACGATCTGCGCCAATCCCGCATCTTCGCGCAATATACCTTCCCAACATTGCAGGCTTACCTGGACGCCAAGAGCGGCGCCAGCCCGCGCAGCTATTCAAACTATGTGGAGCGGTTTGGTAATCCTGAGATTGATTACAGATCGAATTTTTATCAATTCTTCGCTCAGGATGATTGGAAGGTGACGCCGCGATTGAAGATCAATTACGGCTTGCGCTACGACCTGTATGACGTGCCGCAGGCCAACCCGAACGCGCCGCTGGAGTTTTCGCGGGATTTCAATGTGGACAAGAACAACTTCGCGCCGCGCCTGGGACTGGTTTACGGATTGCGACAGGGAGACCGCCCAACGGTCGTTCGAGTAAGCGCCGGGATGTATTTCGAGCCGCCCCTGCTGGACATCTACCGCATCGCCCTGCAAAACGACGGCAGTCCGCGCTTCTTCAACTTCACCTTTGTACCGACAACGGCGGGCGCTCCGGCGTTTCCGAACACGCTCGGCAATTTACCCGCAGGCGCTGCGCTGCCCGCACAAAGCCCGGCGGCGGTGGCGCTAGATTACGAAAACCTGTCGGCCTTTCACACCAATCTGCAAATCGAACAGGCGCTGTCGGCCAACTACTCCGTGACGCTCGGTTACATCCATTCGCATGGCAGCCACATTCCCGTCCATCGCAACGTCAACGTGATTAACCCGACGGGCACGCTGGCCGATGGCCGCCCGATCTTCAGTTCGACAATCAGCGCCGCAACGCGCCGCCTGCCGCAGTTCAACAACATCTTTCTGGCCGAGTCGGTGGGCAACTCAAATTACGATGCCGGCGTGCTGCAACTCAACAAACGCTTCAGCGCGGGCTATCAGTTCAGCGCCAACTACACATGGTCGCATTCGATTGACGATGCGCCGGAACGCAATCTGGTCGCGGCGACTGAATTCTCACAATCCGATCCGACCAACCGCCGCCGCGACCGCGGCAATTCATTCGCCGACCAGCGCCACACTTTTGTCATGAGCTTCGTCGGTCGCCCGACCTTCAAGATCGAAAACAGATTTCTGAACTCGCTGGTCAACGACAATCAGGTCGGCATCATCGTGACGGCCAACAGCGGCGAGATTTTCAACATCGTCTCGAACCGCGACCTGAACAACGACGGCATCACAGGCTCCGACCGCCCGCTGTTCATTGGCCGCAACACCGGCCGCACGCCACACCAATACAACTGGGATTTGCGCTACTCGCGCTTCGTCAGATTGAGCGAAAGGTTCAACGTCGAAGTCTTCGGCGAGTTCACCAATCTGTGGAATCGCCGAAGCATCTTCGCTGTTAGTGGCACGGTGACTACCGATGCGGCAGGCGTGCTGGCCGCACCGCTGCCCGATTTTATAACGCGAGCCGGAGCAAACCCGACCTCGCTCGACAGTCGTCAATTCCAACTCGGCTTCAAATTCAACTTCTAAGTAGCTAGGGACGCAGACAGGATGATTCTGCTGCCGTATCCGGCATTCGCCATTAACCATTTACCATTCGCCATCATTGGGCAGGAAAAGGCACATTTCCCCGGCCCAATAATGGCGAATGGTGAGTGGCGAATGGTTAATGTTCTCGGATATTAACCGGTCAGGGTGCCACGCTTCCGGCAAAGCCATCTTCAATGAGCAAGAAACAGACACCAAAGACGCCGAAATTCCCTGCTCCGGTCTACGCTGAAACTGTTCTCAACCACACTTTTGCTGACGGCCAACGATTTTTCTTTGAACCGTTGATGTGGATTCACTATGCCCACGCGCTGATGCTGGCCAAACAGAAGATCATTACGCGCGAAGAAGCGCGGACGATTCTGTACGGGCTGGATAACCTAGACCGCAAAAAGATTCTGCGCGCCAAGTACGATGGCTCCGTCGAAGATTTGTACTTTTATGTCGAGCGCGAATTGGCAACCGCCATCGGCGAAGAAACCGCAGGCAAGTTGCACATCGCGCGCAGCCGCAACGACATTGACGTGACGCAATACCGCATGAAGCTGCGGCTGGCAGTTCTGAGCATCGCTAACAATCTGGCCGAGTTGCGCGTGGCACTAATCGCGCTGGCACAGGCGAATCTGCGAACCGTCATGCCAGCACACACGCACACGCAACCCGCACAGCCAACGACGCTGGCGCACTACCTGTCAGCGGCAATCGAATTCATTACTCGCGACATTGCCCGATTGCGCGCGGCGTTTGCCACGATCAATCGCAATACTCTTGGTGCCTGCGCGATTACAACGACCGGCTTTCCGATCAATCGGGAACACACTGCCCGGCTGCTCGGCTTTGAAGGCATCGTCGAAAATTCCTACTATGCCATTGGCGGAATTGATTACTTGCTCGAAGCCGTCAGCGCGCTGGCAACCGCGATGGTCAGTTTGGGTAGATTCACGCAAGACCTGTTGTTGTGGGCGACGCAGGAATTCTCCTTCATCACACTGAATGACGGATTTGTGCAGACCAGTTCGATCATGCCGCAGAAGCGCAACCCCGTGGCGTTGGAGCACGTGCGCATCATGCTCAGCCGCGCCTTCGCGCAAGCGCAAGCCGTAATGACCAGCGTTCACAACACGCCATTCGGCGACATCAACGATGTTGAAGACCCGCTGCAACCGCTGGTCTACAACGCCTTCGGCGATGCGGCGCGCGCGGTGAAGTTGTTGACCGGAGCCGCAGGCGCAATTGTGATTGACCGGGAAAGCTTGAAGCGCAAAGCTTCGGGCAGCTTTCTGACGATGACTGAACTGGCCGACACGCTGGTGCGAGCAGAAGGCTTGAGTTTCAAAACCGCGCACCGGCTGGTCGCGCAAACCGTCAAGCGTGTTTCCGGCATTCACGCTTCGCACGCTGAGATTGCCGACGTTCTGCTCAGCGTAGCGGAAGAAAGCCTGGGCCGGCCTTTGCGAACTTCGCGGGCAACGCTGATTGACGCGCTCTCGCCGCTTCATTTTGTCGAAGTCCGCCAGGTCGTCGGCGGCCCCGCTCCAAACCAAGTCGCGGATTTTCTGAAACGGCAAAAACAATTTGCGGTGGAAGATGGGCGGTGGGCTAAAGAGAAAGCCGGTTTGCTGACGGCGTTTCCAAACAAGATTGAGCAAGAGAAAAACCGGCTGGTTGGCTGAGCCAGTAGTGGGACGATTTGCCGAATTGTCCCACCCATCGTTTGGGAAAGCTTATTGCCCATCGCCTGGGAAAGCTCATTGATTGATGCGCCCTCGGCAATTCGGCGCGCCGCATCTGCATTTCTTGCTGTCATCATGATAGGACTCGCCGTAATCCAGCAAAATCTCATCACCCGGATTGATGTCTTTCAGCGCAAAGAAAAGCAAATGGCCGCTGACCAACCGCATCGAACAGTTCGGTTCGCAACAATGATTGATGAACTGCGTCCCGTTGCCGCCGACGCTGCCATCAATCGCCCAATACGAATCAATCCCGCAGATGTGAATACGGCGCGCGTTGCGCAGCCGTTTGGCGGTTTCGACGCGTGCAATTCGCTCTCCGACGAACTCCGCGATCTTGCGCCCTTTCTTAAAAGGTTTGGTGGCATAGGTGCCTCTGCCGTCTATCTTCGAAGCTTTGACTTCGATGCCGTCTGCCCATTCAGTCTTCTTCATCAATTGATCGTCTCCCATCTGAAATTTGAGATTCAAAAGTACCGGTAATGCCCGATGATCTTCCAGGCGAACAGCACATCTTCCAGCCGCGCGCCTGCGCCGATGTTGTGAACCACGGCGTACCGCTCTGTCTGCTCAACTTTTATTTTGCTGACCATCCCGATGTGAAGCAGCCCGCTATCCAACTCCCAGGCCACCACATCACCCGGCTGGTAATCCTTCGCGTCTTTGGTCATCGGCTGAGACTTCCCTTGCCTGTCGAACCACGTCATCAGATTCGGCACGCGGCGATGATCAATGTTTTTGTCCGGCTTTCGCGCCCCCCACTTCGGCGGATACTTCTTGAAGTTTCCAGCCATGTCTTGGTGCAATTCTTTCTGCAGATCAATGCCGCCCGCGCGAAAAGCGCGCACAATCACATCAGCGCAAACGCCAGTCTCTTTCGGCACGTCACCGTTCGGATAGTCCAGCTTGGTGTAAGAAGGGTCGTAAGTTTTTGTGTACGTCGTCTGTTCGATAGCCGAGGCATTGATCTTTTCAAGCGGCGGCGCGGCGGGTTTGACCTTCTGCGCAGCTTCTAATTGGCGAGCGTCAATCGGTACCGCACGCGTCGAACCGCGCAGCCCATTGCAGGCTGTCAGCAAAATGGCGATGAGAATAAAACACAATCGAACCCGCATTACTTCCATTGCATTACCTGTGCGACAAACCGGGTCAGCGCCCCTGGAATTTCGGCTTGCGCTTTTCGTGAAAGGCGGCGGTGCCTTCTTTCACGTCTTCGCAGTAGTTCGCCACCATTGTGCCGAGCGCCGCATCTTCCAGAGCATTCTCCAAATCCATGGCCTGCTGTTTGTACATCATCCGTTTCGTAATGCGAATGGCGATGGGCGGCCCTTCCGCCAACCTTTCAGCCCAGGCGCGCGCGGTCGTCATCAGTTCAGCGTCCGGCACGACTTCGGTCACCAGACCTAGCTCTTTCGCTTGTTGTGCGCCATAGACTTCGGAAAAGAGTGACATTTTCAGCGCGTTTTCCAATCCCATGAACTTCGGGAAAAGATACGCGCCGCCTTCGTCCGGGATGAGCGCAAACTTCAAGCTCGTGTCGCCAAGCCGCGCGCTTTCAGCCGCGATGCGAAAATCGCAGCACAGCGCCAGCGCCAATCCGCCCGCTACTGCCGGGCCGTTGACAGCGGCAATCGTGGGCTTATCGAAGCGCCGCAGCAAAACCACCAGTTGATGCATGTTCTCGCGCATTTCGAGCATTGATTCCATTTTGTGCCCGCGATACCGCGCCGGATATTGAAAGTCCGCACCGATGTCTCCGCCGGAACAAAAGCCACGTCCCGCCCCCGTCATAATCACTGCGCGGATGTCGTTGTCATCACGCGCATTGGATAGGGCCGCGATGATCTCGTGAACCATCACCTCCGAATAAGCATTCATCTTGTGGGGACGATTCAACGTTATCGTGGCAACTTGGTTCTCTTTGACATACAGGATTTCTCGGAATTCCATACGGCTCCTTTGCAAATTGGCGTACCCGCCTCCTTGCGGGCATCGCTCTCCAGAAGGCCTGCCCGCAAGGAGGCGGGCGCGCCGACAAGCTAGCGTCCTTTGAAATCGGGCTGGCGCTTTTCCATAAACGCCCGGACGCCTTCTTTGTGATCTTCGGTCATGCCGCAGCGCAGGTGCGTTTCGGCCTCGCGGTCTAGAAGCGTGCGGAAGTCTGTGTTCATCGCCAGGTTGACGTTGGACTTCATATACCTGTAACTGACGAGCGGCCCGTGCGCGATGCGCGATGCGATTTCATTCACCTGCCCAGTCAAACTTTCGTGCGTAACCACGCGATTAACCAGGCCCAGACGATGCGCTTCCATCGCGTCAAGAATGTCGCCGAGAAAGAAAAGCTCCTTCGCCTTCGCCGCGCCCACGTATCGAGCCAGCAGCCAGGTCGTGCCGAAATCTCCGCCGAAACCTACCTTGGCATAAGCCGTCCCGAACTTTGATTGATCCGAAGCAATGCGCAGATCGCAAGACAAGCAAACGCCCAGCCCCGCACCCATTGCAAACCCATTGACCGCCGCAATCGTCACTTTCGGGATGTTGTACAACATCCACGAAAGCTCCTGAGCCTGTCGCAACCCGTCAATCTGTCCTTCCAACGTCTGCGGCGCATCGCCTTCGCCCGCCATCATCGAGACATCGCCGCCAGCACAAAAGGCGCGGCCATTGCCAGTGATGATAATCGCGCCAACTTCAGGGTCAGCGCCCCATCGTTTTAAGCATTCAATGGATTGAAAGATCAGATCGCGGCTCAATGCGTTGAGCTTGTCCGGACGGTTGAATGTCAGTGTTGCGACCTTGTTTTCAACACTGGTCAAAATCACTTCTTCGGGCATCGGTTGAATTCCTCCCATCGGTTGAAACTGTTTTGCCGGGATACTGCTCGTGAGATTAGCGCGGCGCAAGTCTAAATCAGAGCGTGCAACATTGGTACGGAACCGGGAGCGATAGCGACCGAGTAGACTCGTCAGGCGCACTCTCCAGGAGCACCCGGTCGCTATCGCTCCCGGTTCCGTACCGGCGCAGCCCTGCTCAGAAATCATCTTTCGGGCTACAATCCCGCGGTATGAACAACCTACACTCGTACTTTTCCATCCTTGGCGAACTAAGCCTGAAGGCAGGCGCCATCGTTCGCCGCTATTACAATTCGCAAATCGAAGTCGAACGCAAAGCCGATGATTCTCCGGTCACCGCAGCCGACCGGGAAGTCGAAACCTTCCTGCGACAGGCTCTGGAAAAACAGTTCCCCGATTATTCGATCCAAGGCGAAGAGTTCGGCGAAACGAAAAAGTCCGGTTCGCACCGTTGGATCATTGACCCGATTGACGGCACGAAATCTTTCGTTCTGCGCACGCCGCTGTTCGGCGTGATGATCGCGCTGGAACGCGACGGCCAGCCGGTGCTCGGTTCGATCTACTTCCCGATTCAGGATCAACTGCTGATCGGTTCGGCTGAAACCGGCACGTTCCTGAACGGCAAGCCATGCGCGGTGTCGCAAACTTCCGAACTATCCGAAGCGACAATGATCATTACCGACCCGCGCGACCTGTTCGCGGTCGAACGCAGCGAGCAATTGCAGCGGTTGGCGCGGCGCGTCCGGCTCGTGCGCGGCTTCGGCGATTGTTACGGCTATTACCTGGTCGCCGCTGGCTTGGCTGATGTGATGGTTGAACCCGATGGGCTGAAGTATCACGATGTCGCGCCGCTTGCGCCAATCCTTGAAGGCGCTGGCGGGAAGTTCACCGATTTGAGCGGTAAGATTGATTTCACCAATGGGCAAGGCTTGGCAACCAATCGAACGCTGCATGAACAAGCACTAGCCGCCCTTAATTCCGATGCGTGATAACTTATGGCAACTCGCGGATGCGGATGTTTTTGAATTCAATTGGCGACCCTTCCGATTCCAGGCACAAATAGCCGGTTCGCGGCTCCGCGCCATTGCCGCCTGACACTTCTTCGCCGTTCACCCACAACCGCAGTTCACCGTTGATGGCGCGGACGTAATAATTGTTCCATTCGCCGACGCCTTTGCTCAGGTTTTTGCGCGGGAAGCTGCGCGAACCGTTGGGCGACAGCGGCGGAAACGGTTTCAGCTTCGAATTGCCGACGGCGAAGATGTCGCCATCGCTCGTGAACCAATCGCCCTTCTTGCCGCTGCTCTTTTCGTACTGCTCCTTGTAGCCGTGATCGAGCATCTGCACTTCGATACCGAATTTGGGCAGCGAATCGGGCTTCAGGTCTTTCAACGCCTCTTCTGGCACCCAGACGAACGTTCCTGAATTCCCCGCCGAGCGCAGATGCCGCCACTCGACGACGTATTCGAAGTTGGTAAACATCTGCCGCGTCCGCATTACGCCAATCGGTTTGCCCGTGCAGATCAGCAAACCATTCTTCCACGACCACGTGTCCGCGTAGCAGTTGACATTGGTGAAGTCCTGTTCACCAAGCGTGCGCCACCCCGGCCCCGTGCCATCCACAAAAGCCTTTGGAGAGGTCTGTGGTTGTTGGCCGAATCCGTGCGGAGCACTGATCGGCAGTAACACGAATATGCCAATTAAACTCACCACTCGCACAAAAGAGTTTACTTTCATAACTCACACCTCTCTTCTGACCAGAAAGAATCGTTTATTGCAGAGCGGTTCGCTCACCAAAACATCTCGCCCTTCGCCACCGTCACCGCCGTCCCCCCGATCCGCGCCACACGGACAGCGCCGCGTTCGCCTTCGACTTCCGCTTCGATGTAGCTGGGGCGGCCCATATCTACGCCTTGCTCAATGGTGAATCTGGCAACGCCATTGGCTGTTTGCACGAAATCGAAATGAACGAGCGTTGCGGCCAGCGGGCCTGCGGCGCTGCCCGTGGCGGGATCTTCGCTGATGCCTAACGCGGCATCGGAAAACATCCTGGCACCGACAAATGCCTGCGGTGAATGCGGTTCCGCAGTGAAAGCGTAAACACCGCTCACGCCTGTTTGCTTTAACAAATCAGACAGCGCGGAGCTGTTGATAACAACACTGCTGAGCGCGTCGCGGCTGTGAAGCGGAACCATCAGATACGGAACGCCCGCCGTGGCAACGACGATGGGAAGCTGGTCAAAACCAATCTTGTCTTCCGGAAGGCTTAGCGCGCGCGCAGCAACTTCAGCAATGTCCAGCGGCGGACCGATCTGCGGCGGAGGCTGCGTCATCACTACTTTGACTGGCTCGCCCGCGGCGAATTCAATTGCGACGGGCAGGATTCCCACTTTCAGCTCCTGATGAATCGTCACAATGCCATCGCCAGAATCCGGAGGCGCGACCACGCCCAATCGCGCCAGCACAGCCCATGTTCCAACCACCGGATGCCCCGCCATCGGCAGTTCCGTGCCCGGCGTGAAGATTCGCAACCGCCGTAATGCCTTGGTTGAATCAGTCGGCGACAAAACAAAAACGGTTTCGGAAAGATTCATCTCCCGTGCGATGGTTTGCATCATTGCATCACCAATGCCATTGCCGTCAGGGAAGACCGCCAGCGGATTGCCTCCGAAAGCCCGGTCAGTGAATACATCGCATTGAATGAAGGAATAGTTCGGCATTGTTGTGACCTCTGAGTAGTTTTGAAACGCCGTCATTTTTCCTTTTTGGCGGGGGGCGTTTTCAGCAGGGACGATGGGCAAAGCGGTTCCAGGCTGCACGCGCCGCATTCAGGCTTGCGCGCTTTGCAAACGCGGCGACCGTGCCAGATGAGCCGGTGCGAAAAGTTGATCCATTCCTTCTTCGGCAGCAACTCCATCAAATCCCGCTCAATCTTTTCCGGCTCTTTGTTTCGGGTCAGGCCGAGCCGTTGGGTCAGCCGCATGACGTGAGTGTCAACAACGACGCCGGTAGGAATGCCAAAAGCAGTGCCCAGCACGACGTTGGCCGTCTTGCGCCCGACGCCCGACAATAAGACAAGCTCTTCCAGCGTCTGCGGCACTTGGCCGTCATGCAGTTCCATCAGCAAGCGCGCGGTCGCTTGAATTGCCTTGGCCTTATTACGGAAAAAGTTGACAGAGTTGATGGTTTGCTCAAGCTCCGCTGGGTCGGCTGCGGCGTACTCTGTCGCGCCGCTGTATTTACGGAAGAGATTCGCCGTGACGATGTTGACGCGCTCGTCGGTGCATTGCGCGGAAAGAATCGTGGCGATTAATAATTCCAGCGCGTTCGAATGGTTCAACGCGCAAGTGGCATTGGGATAGGTTTTCTTCAGCCCGCGGACAATCTGTTGGGTGCGCGCGGCAAGTTGCTCTATTGTTTCTTTCATAGCGGCGGGTTGATACAGCACCCGGCGGTGCAGGCGCAAGCGGAGTGGGCTATGTGCGGGTGCGAAGGGTTTAGGCGACCAACTCACGAATCAACTCGCCATCGTTGACCGTTGGGCGTTCGTTGCGGCCGTTGTGGCGGAAGGTGGTGCGCAGGTGGTTCAGTCCCAGCAGGTGCAGAATTGTCGCGTGGATGTCATGAACGTGAGCGCGTTTTTCAATCGCCTTCAAACCAATATCGTCCGTCACGCCGATGATCTGGCCGCCTTTGATTCCGGCGCCAGCCATCCACATCGTGAAGCCCCAAGGATTGTGATCGCGCCCATCGCCTTTTTCGTTGAACGGCGTGCGGCCGAATTCTCCGCCCCAGACGACGAGCGTCGAATCCAGCAAGCCCGTCGCCTTTAGATCGGCCAGCAAACCGGCAATGGGTTTATCCACGCTGCCGCACATCTTGGTGTGATTGCCTTCCAGATTGTTGTGCGCGTCCCAAGCGCTGCCCGAACCCGAATACAACTGAATGAAGCGCACCTCACGCTCAACCAGTCGCCGCGCCAGCAAACACATCGTGCCGTATTTCGCCGTAGCCGGATTGTCCATTCCGTAGAGCTTCTTCGTAGCTTCGGACTCTTTGGCCAGATCGACTGCTTCTGGCGCGGCGGACTGCATTCGATAAGCCAGTTCGTAGGATTTCAGCCGCGCCAGCAATTCGGTGTCGTCGGCCTTGTCGGCTGAGAATCGCTGATTGAGTTGCGCCAGGTAATCCAGCTTGTTGCGCTGCTGTTCGTCGCCAATGGTGTCAGGCGGTTTCAAATGAAAGATTGGCGCGGCGCTGGTGCGGAACTGCGTGCCCTGATAAACGGCGGGCAGAAATCCGGCACTCCAATTTTTCGGTCCGCCCAGCACTTCTTTATCGTCGGCCATCACGACGAAGCTCGGCAGATTTTGATTTGCTGTGCCCAATCCATAAGTCGCCCACGCGCCAAGCGAAGGTCGCCCAGCTAAAATCGAACCGGTGTTCATCTGGCA
>JBDSAM010000363.1:0-9794 GCA_039922135.1 Blastocatellia bacterium | reverse complement strand
CGAGCGCGAATTAACTTCTGGTCAACTGCCGATATTTGATGCGATGTGGCTGATCGGCGTCCGCGCCCAATCTCGCTTTGCGGTCGGCTTCATATTCGGAATAGTTGCCGTCGAACCAAACGACTTTGCTGTCGCCTTCAAATGCCAGAATATGCGTCGCCAGACGATCCAGAAACCAGCGGTCGTGGCTAATGACGACAGCGCATCCGGCGAAGTTTTCCAGCGCTTCTTCCAGGGCGCGCATCGTGTTGACGTCCAGATCGTTCGTCGGTTCATCCAGCAGCAGGACGTTCGCGCCGGATTTCAGCATCTTGGCCAGATGGACGCGGTTGCGTTCGCCACCAGACAGAGAACCAACCTTCTTCTGTTGGTCGCTGCCGGAAAAATTCAAGCGCGAAACGTACGCTCGCGAATTAACCAGCTTGTTTCCCAACTGAATGGTGTCCTGTCCACCGGAAATCTCTTCCCAGATGGTTTTGTCTCCGTCTAGCGTACGGCTTTGGTCAACGTAACCGAGTTGCACAGTCGCGCCGGTTTTGAATGTGCCGCCGTCGGCCTGCTCCTGACCGGTGATCAAACGGAACAACGTGGTTTTGCCAGCGCCGTTCGGGCCGATGATGCCTACGATACCGCCCGGAGGCAGCCTGAATTCCATGCCTTCAAACAGCAGCCGGTCACCGTAGCCTTTGCTGACATTGTCGGCTTCAATAACTATGTCGCCAAGGCGCGGCCCGGGTGGAATATAAATCTCCAGATCGGATGCCCGTTTGTCCGCCTCTTGACTAAGCAGCGATTCGTAAGCATTGATGCGCGCTTTGCTTTTGGCATGGCGCGCCTTTGGGGACATCCGCACCCATTCCAGTTCGCGTTCCAGTGTCTTCTGGCGTTGAGATTCGGCGCGCTCTTCTTTGCGCAACCGTTCAGACTTCTGTTCCAGCCACGATGTGTAATTGCCCTTCCACGGAATGCCCTGGCCGCGATCTAATTCCAAAATCCAGCCTGCAACGTTGTCCAAAAAGTAGCGGTCGTGAGTAACCGCGATGACGGTGCCTTCGTACTTTTGCAGATGCTGTTCCAGCCAGCCTACGGTTTCGGCGTCCAGATGGTTGGTCGGTTCGTCCAGCAGCAGCACATCAGGTTTTTTCAGCAGCAGGCGGCACAACGCGACGCGGCGGCGTTCACCGCCTGACAGTACTTTGATCGAAGTATCGCCCGGCGGACAGCGCAACGCTTCCATCGCCATCTCCAGCCGCGCATCCAAATCCCAACCGCCCAGATGATCAAGCTTTTCCTGTACTTCGCCCTGGCGTTCCAGCAGCTTGGTCATTTCGTCGCCGTCCATCGGCTCGGCGAATTTGTTGTTGATCTCGTCGAACTCTTTCAACAGGGCAACAGCTTCATGCGCGCCTTCTTCGATGATGTCGCGGACGGTTTTGGATTCGTCCAGCTTCGGCTCCTGTTCCAGATAGCCGACCGAATAACCGGGCGAGATGACGACTTCGCCCTGAAAATCCTTGTCCACGCCCGCCAGAATACGCAGCAGCGATGATTTGCCCGATCCGTTCAGGCCCAGCACGCCGATCTTCGCGCCGTAAAAATAACCGAGGTAAACGTCTTTGAGGACAGCTTTCTTGTCATAAAACTTGCTGACCCCGACCATTGAATAGATAACTTTGTCAGGTTGTTGACTCATTGTTTGATGTGTTTGATATGTTCGCTTTCTTGGAATTTATGCTGGAATTTGTGCTGTTAAGGCTGGCAATCTTGTCGCAGGCATTGGCAAATGGCAAGACACTTCATTTCGAGAGGCCTCGTTTGATCCGGTTCAGAATTCCGCACAGCATTTCGATGTCGTACTTGGTCAGATTGAATCGGAAAAAGCTGCTGCGGATTCTGCGTCTCAAATCCGGTTCATTCCCTGGCAGGACGAAATCAATCTGACGCAACACGTCCAGCGAAAGCTCGAATACTTCTTCGATCGCTCTGGCGGTTGCCGTTTCGGCAGGGCGGGGAACGATTGCGGCTTGCGCGCTGTCGCGGATCAGTTCGTAACAGCAAACGGCGACAGCCTGGCCCAGATTCATCGAAGGGCAACCGGGGAGCGTCGGAATGCTCATGACGCGGTGGCAATGACTGAGGTCTTCGTTTGTCAGCCCGTGCTTTTCGGAACCGAAGACCAGTGCGAGTTTGTAGTCGGCTTCGGCCAGATCACGGCTCAGATCAAACGGTGTGTAAACGGTTTGCTTGTCTTCAACGCGGCGGTAATCGGTTGTGCCGACAACCAGATTGCAATCGGCAACGGCTTCTTCGAACGTGGAAACGACGCGAGCGTTGGCCAGCAAGTCTGTGGCATTTGGCGCGGATGTAATCTCATTCCAATTTGGGGGGTGAACTCCGACGACGGCCAGATCGGCAAAACCGAAATTCTTCATCGCTCGCGCCACCGCGCCGATATTGTTCGGATCGCGTGGGCGAACAAGCACGATTCTGCAATTCGGGTGAGTCACTCTATTCAATTTCTTCGGACGCGATGATTGTTTCTAACGTGAGGATCAAGGGTGGAAGATCGTTGGCAATAATTTGCCATAGGATGTTGAAGTCTACCGAGTCGTAGCCATGAATGAGCCGGTTGCGCAGGCTGACGATTTGCGGCCATGGGATTTCAGGATGGAGCGCGCACAACTCTTTTGGCACCCGCGCCGCAGCCTCGCCGACAATTTCCAACAAACGAACCAGCGCAAGATTCAGCAGCCGGTTAGTGTCCAGATCAGCACGACTTTTGTCCTGTGCCCATGCGACGGCTTCACGGGCATGATCCAACATGTGGCGCAGAGCTACAGTGCGGCTACGCTCGCTCATATTGCACCTCTGCCTGCGCTTCGACTTTTTGGCGAAAATATGGACTGAGAAACTGCGGGGTGTTCAAATCAACCTTGCGCCCTAAAATCTCCGATAGTTCCGCTTCCATGCCAAAGAACGCCAAGCCCGGTGTATGCTCCGGCTCGAATTCAACCAATACATCTACGTCGCTGTCGGGATTGAAATCGCCGCGTAACACCGAACCGAAGAAGGCTAGCTTGCGAACGTGATGCTTGCGGCAAAACTCGGCAATCCGAGCGCGATTAATCTGTAATGGCAACATTTCGCCGCCTCCTTTCCAATATCGCCTGCCGCTCTTCTTCGATCAATTGATCGAACTCTTCTTCAGTCATCCCGCTGGCGGCGAACTGTGCCCGCACGGGAGCCAGCAATTCATCAAGCGACGGTTTGAGCATCACCGATTTGACGTCATCAATGACGTAATCTTCAACCGCGCGGCCATTGCGGGCGGCGGCGGCCTTGACTTGCGGTTCAAGCTCGGCAGGCAAAGTGATTGTTAATTCCATAGTCGCTCCTCAATTGAAAGATTTATCGCAAGGGCATTCTACTACAGCCTGCTGGGATGTTCGGATTGCTTGCCCTCACTCTTCCAGCAGCTTCCCCGCATTGGGTACGCAAGCGCCCTCGCTTGCAATCTGCAAAAGCGCGAAGCCTCCGAATAATATGTTCGCAACCGAGCGCTTCGGTTTAATTCGAAGCCTCAACTTCAGCGAAAGGAAAAGGAAGCTGCGCGGCTTCTTTTACAGCAGGCGGGGGGCGCCTGCGTACCCCTCACTCTTCCAGCAGCTTCCCCGCGAACACCTTCTGCCCTCCCAGCGATGTGTGGAAGGCATAAATCGCCAGCGCCAGCAAAATCCCACTCTCAATCAGCCCGTAGGTCGAATACCAAACATTGAAATTCGCGGCTATCAAGGTTCCAAATCCAAAAGAGAAGAATACATAAGCCGTAAATGCCAACAGGCCATAGCGAAATAGGACGAGTGCATTTACTACATAAACGATGCCCACTAGCAGACATACCCATAGAATTACCCGCAGCGGATCGCCGATCGCAGCAAGCGCATTGACCCCGGTACCCAAGAGAATGAAGGAACCAATTGCCAACCACTGCCGACGTGTGAGAACCCGCAGTAGGAGGACAAATAACAGCGTTCCCAATGAAAACATTATTGATGCCCAGAGGTGTTCAAATAGACTTCCGAAAAGATGGCGTATCCCAGTCAAGGCGGTAAGAGATGTTTGCCGCTCAACGAATTGAAAAGTTCCAGTTTGAAATTTCAACTCAAGATAACTTTCGAGATAGAACCGAACCTTCATCACTACAAAGAAAAAAATGCTAAGAAGCAGATCGCGCCCGACCAGTGAATCGCGCAATTTCCCATCTAGCAGGCGATTCCACGAGATCATTACGGTCGGCCAGCGCTTCCGAACCATCGGCTCAAGCGCGATATAGGCCAGCCAGGCTATGGCAGCCCCCAGCAATGCTTCGCTGACGATCACAAAAAAGAAGATAACCAACTCGACCAACGTAGGTGTGTGACTCCCCCCAAACAACCAGCGCAGAATCAGAGCAGCAAAGACAAGCAAGGCAAGTCTGAAGGCTCCTTTGCGATCTCCCCGTCCGTTGCGCCAGTTGTATCTGGCCAGCCAGATTGCTCCAAATAGTAAGGCAGTAAAAATAACTACAGCCATCAGGAACCATCCCGGCGCTCTATAGTCGTTTTGCTGTCGTAAAGGTTTTGTCCAGGGCCAGATAATCTGAAAAGAAACAGGCCTTCCCCGGTAAGCAGCAGTTTCAATTCGTATCGGAATTTGCAAATGGAGATCGTCGTATGCTCCTGTCCAGGCGGCCCGTTCATCAAACCCGTTCAAGACCATCCATTGCGGCTCTGCTGATATGAACTTTGCTGGATCAAGCTCCGCTGCTGCAAAAAGAATCTTCCAGTCGAAAGGTAAAGATTTAGTGGGTGACGAATCAAATTCCTGAGGAATTGCCTCAAATTCTAGTAGTCGTCCCGTTGCATCCATTTGAAGCTGGATTGACCCCGTACGAGCCAGCACGGGATCAGCATAGGTAACGATACCTCGGCTGAAAAAATACCCCGGTAATAACCACCACGGGCTTTGCCGATACCAAAAGGTAAGAGCAGACAGTTGCCCTTTCGTATGCTGCTCCCAACGCTTATCGTGAATGACATTATCTTCGACGTATCGAAGATAATCGCTATTGAATTCCAAGTCGCGTGCCCAATCCAGGGGACTTTCCGCATAACCCAATTGCTGGATGATCGCGCGCGACTTTTGCTCAAGCACGTCCGGTGAATTGTCGTGCATCACGTGTGACACCAGTGAAAATTTATTCGCAAGCACCGAACAGGCGAAGAGACCAACAATAATCGTTATCAAACACGCCACCGCATACATCGGCTTCATCCCCGTCTTTGATCCGGCCGCCGCCACCATCTCTGGAGAAGGCGTTTCGCCCAATGCCAATGCCGCTGCCAGCGGGTCACCGCCCGGCAAGGCATCCGCTACTTGCTTTGCCGAAGCCAGCCGCTTCGCCGGTTCTTTCTCCAAACAGCGCAGAATCACGCGCTCGACCAGCGGATCAATGTCTTTCACCCAAGACGATGGATTGGTCGGCGAACTGCTTTCGTGCAAGCGGCGCAGTTCATCCAGCGAACCCGCTTCAAACACCCGCTTGCCCGTGAAGATTTCGTAGAGCACCAAGCCCAGCGCGTAGATGTCGCTCTTCGTCGTCACCTCTTTACCCGCGAACTGTTCCGGCGACATATAGGCTGGCGTGCCTGCAAACACTTCTTGCCCCCTGATCTGTTCGGCAAAACCCGCCAAGCCGAAATCGGTGATGCGCACGCGGCCTTTGCCGTCAATCATCACGTTGGCCGGTTTCAGATCTCGGTGCAGCACGCCCGCTTCGTGCGCGGCGGCCAGTCCAGCGCAAAGCTGATTGGCAATCTCGACGGCCTTGTCCGCGGGCAAACGCCCAATGCGGCGCAGCAGGGAAGACAGGTCTTCGCCGTCCACATACTCCATCGAAAGAAAATGCAGATTGCCGGATGAAGTCGTCACATCGCCGATGTCGTGAACGCGGCAAACGTTGGGATGCGTGACGCGATGCGCCATGCTCACTTCGCCGTGAAAGCGCGCCAGCATTGCTTTGTCCTGCGAAAGTTTTTCGGTCAGGAACTTCAGCGCGACGGGCTGGCCCAGCTTCAAATCATCAGCGCGATAGACTTCGCCCATCCCGCCTTTGCCCAGCAAGCCGATGATGCGATACCGCTTGTTCAGCGTCGTACCCGGCGTGAAGCGCGCTTTCGCTGCCGCGCCGTTGGCCAGCATCCCAGCGGCCTGCTCAATCGCGCCGCCGATCAAACCGCCCGCTGCCGCTTGATAAACCAGCAGCGATTCCACTTCGTGCCGCACTCGTTCGTCGTCGCCGCAAGCTTCGGCCAGGAAGGCGCCGCGCTTCGCCGGATCAAGTTCGATTGCGGATTGAAACAGCTTCTCGATCCGTTCCCATTGTTCAGGCGAGAACGTGTCGCGGGCGCCGAACGCGGCTTGGTCAGGCACGTTGGCCAGATTCCGCGTCGCCTGTTCGTGGAAGGAAAGCAGAGCTTCCGCGCCTCGGCGCAGGTGCAAATCGTCGGCGCAGGATTGATGCAAGGCTGCTGAGCGTTGTTCGGAGTCTTGCTCTAAAGCTGAGTTGACCAAGTTCTTGATCTGTTGCCAGCGTTGGGGAGTCATAGCGGTCGCTCCTGTTGTACCGCAGGCTGTTAGCCTGCGGAGGACTCGGCGAGGTGCGCCTTGGTTATCGAAATGGCTCTTACTTCAAGCCCTCCGCAGGCTAACAGCCTGCGGTACATTTCTCACCGCTTTTGAATTTGCCGCCCTAACCAAGCTTCGGCCATTCGCAATTCGCGGCGCAGCGTGGCGACGGAAAGATTTGTGACTTCGGCAATCTCTTCCATGCTCAGGCCGCCGAAATAGCGCAGTTCAATGATCCGGCTTTTACGTTCGTCCCTGCGGGCCAGGTCTTTCAACGCATCATCGAGCGCGATCACATCCACCGCTGGCTTGGCAGGCGCGGCAATGGCTTCATCGAAGGGCAATGCATCTTTGCCATCACCGCGTTTGGCTGCGGCGTGAGAGCGCGCATGGTCCACCAGAATGTTGCGCATCAACCGAGCCGCCACGCCGATGAAATGCGCGCGGTTCTGCCAATCCATTTGCTGTTGTCCGATCAATTGAACGTAGGCTTCGTTGACCAATGCGGTTGCTTGCAGCGTGTGATCTGCGCGTTCACGGCGCAGATAGCGCGCGGCCAACCGGCGCAGTTCGTCATAAACCACGACGGTGAGCTTTTCCAATGCCTGCTCGTCGCCGTTGCGCCATTCCAGCAACAGTTCGGTCACGTCGTGTGATGAAGGCGGTGTCATCAAATCTCCAGGCGGATTGTCAGCGTTAGGACAATTCGCCGGAGAGAGTAGCCACTTGGCGCAAACCGAGTCAATCAATTGACCGACTCCTTGATTAATACAGTGACGAAGATGATGCGACAGCTGCATGACGATTCCCAGTTTCCTCCGGCTATCTAAAGCGGAATCGGAGGACGAAATCGCTCACGCGCGCAAAATTATTTTTCCCTGGGAGCGCAGTCCTTCCAGGCTGCGAGCCTCGTGAGGAAGACCATGTGGAGAAGAAAAGGGCAGGTCGCCACGGGGCGCAGGCAAGGATGCGCTGCGCTCCCAGGGCTACGGCGAATTTAGGCTGCTGCTTGTGCGGCATTGATTGCCGCGCCGATGATAGCGGTTTCGTCGCTGGTGGAAATGACTTCGATCAGGCTGCCTTGCAACGGAGTCATCTTGACCATCTCGTGCAGGTAGAGATCAAACAGCCCGATATCAACGAAGTGGGCATTGGGGCCGGAGATATAAAATTTGCCTGGGCCATCCAGGTGGATGCTGCTGGCGGTGGCGGCGGCCAACGCGCGATGCCAGAGGTTGACGAAATCGGCGCAACGCTGGTCTCCATTGTGCGCTTCTGCGAAGACCTCTTCTGGTTCCAGATCAAGAAAGCGCAAACGCATTGCGCGATGGCCGGTGATGCCTTCCAGATGGCCCACGCCGCCGCAAGCGCAGAAGCGTTCTTTCGGATCAAGCGAGACTACCATATGGCCGCCTTCCCAGATGCCTTCGCTTTGCGGATAGCGCCCGAAGCCCGTGCCGTTGCCCAGCCACCAAACGCGGACGAGTTTATCCAGATGGCCTTCTGCCGCTGCCACGCCTGCCGCCATTGCATCTGCGTCGTTGAAGATATGAACTGGCGCTGTGACGCCCAGTTGCGCCAGCCGTTCGGTCAGCGCTTGCGCAAGGTTTTGCCCTTTGGTCTGAATCAAATTTGGCGAATCTTCGATCACGCCGTTGCGAATAATGCCGGGAAAGCCCACGCCGACGGCGGCAATCTGCTGCCCCTGCCGGACGCTTTCAATCTGCTGCACAATCAGTTCGGCGATTTGAACGGGTGTAGTGTTGGCCAAATCATCCGATTTGTCGCTACTTGGGTGGGAGACGTGCAGCGCGCCGGTGAGCTGATTGTTTTCCACCAGTCCGGCGGCAATGTGTTCCGCAGCCATTACGCCAATTGTTTTTTGCTCGGCCATATTCCCTATTCCAATCTCTACTGTTAAACCGGGGCGCTGCCTAATCGCCCGGTCAGCTTGGTCAGTTTGTTCAGTCCGTTGAACGCCGCCGCCTTGTAGCATTCGGCCAGCGTCGGGTAGTTGAAGACGGTGTTGACGAAATAGTCCACCTTGCCTTTCAGCGTCAGCACGGCTTGCCCGATATGCACCAACTCCGCCGCGCCTTCGCCGATGATGTGAACGCCGAGCAGTTCGCGCGTTTCGCGGTGGAAGACCAGTTTCAGCCGCCCGGTAGTGTCGCCGCGTATCTGGCCGCGCGCAATCTCGCGGTAATAGGCCAAGCCGACTTCATATGGCACATCCTCGTCGGTCAGTTGCTCTTCGGTTTTGCCGACGAAGGAAATTTCGGGGATTGAGTAAATCCCGTAAGGATAATTGGCCGGATCGGTCTGGAGCGTCAGGCCAAAGGCGTGGCCGATGGCGATGCGCCCCTGCTCCATTGAAACCGAGGCCAGTTGCGGAAAGCCGATGACATCGCCTACCGCGAAGATGTGTGGCTGTTTGGTGCGATACTCGGCATCAACCGTAATGCGCCCGCGCGCATCGGCTTCGAGGCCCGCAGCTTCAAGCTTCAGGCCATCGGTGTTGCCCTGCCGTCCGACGGCATACAACAGCGCGTCACCAGAGATTTTCTTTTTGCTTTTCAGGTTGGCAATGACCGTGCCGTCTTCAGCCTCTTCGACGCTTTCGACCTCTTCGTTCAGGCGCATTGTGACGCGGCTGTCGCGCAAGTGGTAGGAGAGCGCTTCGACCATTTCGCTGTCGGCAAAGCTAAGCAGCCGTGGCTGCTTTTCGATCAAAATGACGCGCACGCCCAGCGCCGCGAACATTGAAGTGTATTCAACGCCGATGACTCCGCCACCTACGACCAGCAGCGTCTTCGGGATTTCCACCAGCGAGAATATCTGGTCGCTGTTGATGATTGTGCGGTTATTGATCGGGACTTTGGGTGATTCGGCTGGACGAGTGCCAACCGCGATGACAATCACATCGGCTTCAAATTCCGACTGGCCGCGCGAGCTATCCACCCGCAGGCGATTTGCATCCAGAAAACTGGCTGAGCCTGTGATGACTTCAATGCCATTGCGCGAAAGCTGCGCCATGGTGATGTCGGTTTCGGTTTTGATTACGTGCTGCACTCGGAAGGAAAGGTCGGCGACCGTGATCTTTTCCTTGACGCGGTAATTCATTCCGT
>JBDSAM010000362.1:0-7007 GCA_039922135.1 Blastocatellia bacterium | reverse complement strand
GACGAGAGGGCCGCGACATACCGGCTTTCTGTCTTTGCCAAAATCTGATTGGCCTGTGCAACAAGTTTTTCGCAATCCACGCCACGCAGTTCACACCGCATCGCGACGTAATTTTCAAAGCCAAGCTCTTGCGCGCCTTCGTGCAAAATCCGAAATCGTTCGGCGCGCAAATCTTGCGCTCCATGAATCACGTCAGCGCGGCGGGCGTATAAATCGTGTCGGCGGTTGGCATCGGCTTCGTGTGCCAACAATTCTGCTGAACGGCGGAAGCTGACCTGTTCTCCACTCAAAGTTATCTGCGCGTTTGTTTCGTAACGTTCAACCTCAGCCGAAACATCGCGCGCGCGCATTGCCAAATGGTTTTCCAGCGCGAAGGCAATCAAGCGCCGGATGCTCCTCGCTTCAGTTTCGCGATATTCGGCAGTTTCGCTCAGCTTCGCGCGCAGTTCTTCCACTGCCGAAAGCCGGAACAGATCAAGGTATTCGCTGTAAATGTACGCAGTTTCGCAGATGGTTTTGCGGCCAGAACGGAAAAGATACTCTTCACGGTGAAGGTCGGTTTGAAACTGGCTGAAGCGTTGACGATATTCGCTAAGCATTGAGTGAACTCAAAATCTAGTTGGAGAATCGAGTTACGCAACATAGCCAATGGCAGGAGAAAGAGTCAAGACAATGAACGGTAAATATCAGGCTTGGGCATTCCAATAGCAGGCTGAAAGCAGGCAGTCTGGTCGGCGCACGGTTGCATAGCGGCGCATCCCTTAACCGCAAACCCTTTCGAGGTACGCAGTCGTGCGCCTACCAGACCACCCGTCAGGTTCTAAATCGCGTAGCTTGTTCTTGAACAAGTCACAATTGCAGTCTCATCGAAAACTGGGGTTCTTGCCTATTCTGGCCTATTTTGGAAGATGATCCGGGGGTATTTGATAAAACGTCAGGATGACAATTTTAGCCAAACGGTCAATCGTCATTGATTCGGGACAGTACAAATCAATCCAGGGCAATCTACGGTTGAAAAATAAAAGGCGCTACAGCCGTGGGAAGTCTGTAGCGCCTGATAAATGCGGTTACCTTTCCTCACCCTGGTAACCGCCTGACACCGTTAGTGGATTCAACCACTTGGTATCTCGTTGCCCCGCACAAGCTTTTGCAACCTTGGTGCCACTAAAATTCCGCACTACGAAAAAGCTATAAACCGAGTGCTGATAGCATTTTCTCTTTCACCTATTAACTAAGCATGAGCTTATCGGCTGTAAGACAAGTAAGAATTACCCGATCTGGTAAAAATGCCTATGAAAATATTTCCCCACTCTTCTTTATCCCTGAACTAGACCGCAAATGAAGTTTGAAAAATATTCGCGGCCAAAATTTAGATTGAAAACAGGACAAGTAAAAGCGACAGGAAGAGCATGTCTGAAACCACGGCTTAGCTTGACCAGTCTACAGTGGATGGCTATAACCCAATTTCACTCTGGTTAAGCCCTTCATTACTTATCTTCCTCAAGGAGCATCTATGTTGGCTATGTCGGTGACGCAATACAGGCTCAAGCTATTCGTTACACTCACACTCATCGGTGGCGCGCTCTTCTCCATTGGCGATTGGCCGGATCGCGCATCTGCCGCTCAATCGCCAACTGGCGTCCCTGCGGCCAATGACGCAGCAGAGTTTTTTGAGAAGAGAGTCCGGCCTGTTCTTATGGCCAACTGCGCTAAATGTCACAACCCCAAAGCCAAAATGGCCGACCTTGATCTGACCACCGCCGAAGGCTTCGCGCGCGGTGGCGAGAGCGGCCCGATCATCAATAAGAGCAAGCCCGAAGAAAGTAGACTGCTGAAAGTCATCGGTTTCGAAGATAAATTGAAGATGCCGCCCGCTGGCAAATTGAAAGCGGAAGAGATTGCCGCCATTGCCGAATGGGTGAAGATGGGCGCGCCTTGGCCAAACGCAAAATCAGAGACCGTCGCAGCAACCGATGAAGCCAAGTGGGCCAAGACAACGCGCGAGTTCACCGAAGAGGAACTGAAGTTCTGGGCATTTCAGCCAATGGCCAACCCGGCAGCGCCCAAAGTCAAAAATTCCGCTTGGGTCAAATCGCCGATTGATGCCTTCATTCTGGCCGAACTTGAAAAGAAGAATTTGCGGCCTGCGCCACCCGCCGACAAACTGACACTGTTGCGCCGCGCGACTTATGATCTGACTGGCCTGCCGCCGACAGAAACCGCAATCAAGGATTTCATCGCCGACACTTCGCCGAAAGCATTTGAAAAAGTCATTGAGCGATTGCTGGCCTCGACTGCTTACGGCGAGAAATGGGGGCGCAACTGGCTGGACGTGGCACGCTACGCCGATTCGACCGGCAATGACGAAGACCATCGCTACCCGCACGCTTGGCGATACCGCGATTACGTCATCGAATCTTTCAATAACGATCTGCCCTATGATCAATTCGTCCGCGAACAAATTGCCGGCGATCTGCTACCCGCGCCCAATGGGCAAGAGGTCAATCGTCGCGGCATCATCGCTACGGGCTTTCTCTCGCTTGGCGCAAAAGCACTGGCGCAGCAGGACAAGGTGCGGATGCTTTACGACGTTTATGACGAACAGGTAGACGTTACGTCAAAAGCCTTCCTCGGCCTGACGATGGCCTGCGCGCGCTGCCACAATCACAAGTTCGATCCGATCTTGACCAAAGACTACTATTCGATGATCGGCATCTTCGCCTCGACGCGCAGTTTCAAATCGCCGAAAGAGTTCGTCTCAGTCCCGTTGACCAAACCATTGGTGCCTAAGGCCGAGTACGCGGTTTACGAAAAGACGTTGAAGGAGCACCGCGCATCGGAAAAGAAGCTGCAACTAGCCCAGGAAGAGATCGTTGATCGCCAGAAAGAAGCCCGCATCGAAAAGTTGAAACCCCGATTAGCTGATTACCTGATGGCCGCGCGCCGCGTTTACCAGGACAGCGTGAAAGCAGAGGATGTGGCCAAAGCTTCAAACCTTGATCCCACGCTGCTAAAAAAATGGGCGGATTATCTGAAGCCTGGCGCAGTGCCACGTCAGCATTTGCTGGAATGGCACAATGCCGAAAACCCGGCAGCCACGGCGCAGGCTTATCAACAACGCTTTATCGCGCGGCTCGAAGGCTGGCATGCGAAGGTCAGCGATTGGCGCGCGAAGTACCAAAAGGCACTTGCCGAAAACAAATCGCTGCCCGACAAGCCGACGTTCGCGGCGGGCGAAGATCGCTTCTTCCAGCAAATTTACCTGTCTGGCAAAGGCCCCTTTTCTGTGGACGAAGGCGACAAGACCAAGTTCACGGCGGAAGAGTTCGCTGAAATCGCGCGGCTGAAAAAAGAACTGGAAGCGATGAAGAAGAAGACTCCGGCGGAACCTGAAATGGCCTGCGCGGTGGAAGACGGCGAGCTGGTTGCGCAGCAAGTCTTCGTTCGCGGTGACCATAACAATCCAACCGAAGATGCGCCGAAAGCGACGCCCGCGATTCTGGCTTACCACTCGAAGCCCCAGCAGTTCGGCACAGGCAGTGGACGATTGGAGATGGCCGAATGGCTGACGCAACCAGAACATCCGTTGACCGCGCGCGTGATGGCCAATCGCATCTGGCAATGGCATTTCGGCGAAGGGCTGGTGCGTACGCCGGATAACTTCGGCAAGATGGGCGAACGCCCCACGCACCCTGAACTGCTGGATTGGCTGTCGCGCGAATTTGTCAGAAGCGGATGGTCAATCAAAGCAATGCATCGAATATTGATGCTGTCGAGTGCGTACCAAATGTCGAGCGAACTAACGCCCGAAACATCGAGCGCCGATCCTGAAAACCGCCTGCTCTCGCGCTTCAATCGCCGCCGCCTGATGGTCGAAGAGATGCGCGACGGATTACTGGCGATTGACGGTTCTATGGATTGGATGATGGGCGGCACGCTGCAATCGGGCACCGGCACGGACGGCGAAAACGACGGCAAGCGGCTGAGCCTGAATCCTGAAAAGCTTACGCGCCGGTCTGTCTATGTTCCTTTGCGACGCGCGAACCTGCCGACTTTGCTCAACCTCTTCGATTTCGGCGACGCGACAGCGATGAGCGGCAAACGCCAACTGACCAACGTCGCTACACAAGCCCTGTTCTGGATGAACAGCGAATTCGTCACCGACCGTTCGCACAAATTCGCCGAGCAATTATTGAAAGACAAACCGCTTAGTGACGCCGAACGAGTGAAGACGGCCTATCTGCGCATCCTGAACCGCGCGGCGACGGAGGATGAAATCGCCAATGCGCTCGGTTACATCTCCGGCTTCAAACAAAAGCTTACGGGCGATGCGGCGGAGTTGAAGGCATGGCAGAGTTTCTGCCGCGTGCTGATGGCCTCGAATGAATTTATTTACGTGGATTGAAAATCGGAAAAGTTATGACTGAGAAGCTTCGTGATTTGATTCAACCGCTCTACCAACGCAAAGAAAATCCGATGTCGCGCCGCGCGTGGCTGCGCGCTGCCGGGTTGGGCTTTGGTTCGATTGGCCTGACTGCGATGCTGGCTGAAGAGGCTCGATTATCTGCGGCACCCACTAGTCTGCCCACCAGTCTAGGTGCTGCCGACAACCCGCTTATGCCACGCCCGCCGCACTTTGCGCCGAAAGCCAGGCGCGTCATTTTTCTGTTTATGCACGGCGGCCCGTCGGCCGTGGACACCTTTGATCCGAAAGAGCGATTGATCCGCGATCACGGCAAACCGCTGCCCTTCAAACGCCCACTGGCCTTCGACAACAAGAAAGGCGCAGGGCCGCTGATGAAATCCCCCTGGCAGTTTCGTCCCGGCGGCCAGAGCGGCACACCGGTCAGCGACCTATTCCCGCACGTCCGCGAAGTGGTGGACGATCTGTGCATCATTCGTTCGATGGTTGGCGAAGGCGTGGATCACGGCGCAGCACTGTTGCAGAGCTTCACCGGCACTTCGACCTTCGTCCGTCCGAGCATGGGTTCGTGGGTGGTTTATGGTCTGGGCACTGAGAATCAAAACCTGCCCGGCTTCATCACCATCAAACCGGCGCTGTCGCACGGCGGCGCGAAAAATTGGTCATCGGCCTTTCTGCCCGGCGCATTTCAAGGCACGGCCATAGGCAACGCGGGTTTGAAAGTAGACGACATCAAAGGCGAGCCGATTGAATACCTGCTCAACAAAAATCTCTCCCCTGACCAGCAACGATTCGAACTAGAGATGCTGGCCAACATCAACCGCCGCCACGAAGCCTTGCGCCAGAACGATCCGCAACTGGAAGCCCGCATTCAGGCGTTCGAACTCGCTTCCAAGATGCAGACAGAATCGCCGGAAGTCTTCCTGGTCGAAAAAGAGTCTGACGCAACGAAGAAGCTTTACGGGTTGGATGATCCGATGACGCAGGACTTCGGCTGGCAGTGTTTGTTAGCGCGGCGCTTGGCTGAAAGCAACGTGCGCTACATTCAATGCACGCACAGCTACAAATGGGATCAGCACAGCGAACTGTTCAACCTGCACACCAAGAACGCCCGCGAAGTGGATAAGCCTATCGCCGGATTGATCCGCGATCTGAAAGCGCGTGGCTTGCTGAAAGACACGCTGGTCGTCTGGGCGGGCGAATTTGGCCGCACGCCCGTGTCGCAGGACGGTGACGGGCGCGATCACAATCCCTACGGCTATTCGATCTGGATGGCTGGCGGCGGCGTCAAACCGGGCTTCATTTACGGCGCAACTGATGAGATCGGCTATCACTCGGTCGAAGACCGCATGCACATCCACGATTTCCACGCGACGGTGCTGCACCTGTTGGGCCTGGATCACGAACGGCTGACTTACAATTACAGCGGACGCAACTTCCGGCTGACGGACGTGGCGGGTGTTGTAGCGAAAAAGATAATTGCCTGAAAAGCATGTCGAGCGCCACGTACCTTGCCCGCGCGCCCGCCTCCTTTCAATGGCCTGTCAATTGGCAAGAATGATTCTGACCGGATTGGCCACCCGGCCGTTGACGGTGACAGTCACATCGTAATCGCCGAACGGCAGAAAGCCGCGCAGGATTTCAACGTTGATCTGATCTACGCCTACAAAATCACCTTGCGGCCCAGCGTAGAGCACATCAAATTTCCGTTCTCCGATCATCAGTTCCACCTTTGTGCCCGCACCACCACGCATTCCTGTCCCGAACAGAATCAGAAACACTCGATCCAGCGTGGGCCCTAACACAGATAGGCTAATGGGAACCGGCACAATCTGGTTCGACGCCGAATCGAATCGCGCTAATGGCAGGAAGACCTGCTGCCCGTCCCCTTGCACGCGCAACAAAACGCCAGCGGGAGCGCCCTGCCCAGTCGCGTTTGCGGTAAACAAACCCGGCGCAACAGCGGCGATCTGCGTCGCACTGCTGACGGTATTGCCGTTTGCGCCAGTGATGGCCACAGTCGCCGTGCCAATCGCGGTACCCGCAGGCATCAGGTAATTGACCTGATTCGGCGAGACGAAAAACAGCGGCGCCAATCGTTCGACGCCCGCGCTGTCTTTGACTTTTACACTGGTACCTGTCAATTGCGTTGGCAGCGGCAGCGTGCTGGCAATTACCGTTTCTGCGCTTAGCCCAACGCCGAACGCGGCCACAATGGATTCGCTAGCCAGAAACAGGCGGCGGAAGCTGGCGGCGGAGACGCTGACCAGTGTATTCGATGGTGGCGGGTTGCACCGGTTAAGAAACGACCACGCATTACCGCCGCCGCTTGCCGGGTTTGATGTCGCCACGACCAAATCCGGCAGGCCGTCGCTATTCAGGTCGGCGGCATTGACTTGCAGTGGCAGAATGATGGGAAGTTCACCGGTCGCGCTAAACCGACCTGCGCCATCGCCGATAAATACTTGTACTCGATTTTCCCCGCCATCAGTGACTGCAATTTTTGTTAGTGCAAAATCCTGCTTGCCGTCACCGTTGAAATCGCTCACTGCGATGTCAAAGGGAAGGCCACCAACATTGGTGT
>JBDSAM010000361.1:0-3958 GCA_039922135.1 Blastocatellia bacterium | reverse complement strand
GAGCTTGAATCAGATTCGGTGGATGATACGAGATAAGCATCGCTACTAGATTACTGCCGACGCCTGCGCGTCACACTTTCACTTGCATTACTCTTTCACCTGTTCGCGGCGTGCGCGCATGTTGGCTATGAATTCGTCGAACAGATAAGTCGCGTCGTGCGGGCCGGGGCCGGCTTCGGGGTGGTACTGCACAGAGAAGACCGGCAGGTGGCGGTGGCGGAAGCCTTCCAGACAGCCGTCATTCAAATTGAAGTGCGTTAGCTCGATCTCGCGCTCGTCCAGACTGCCGGGATCAACCGCGAAGCCGTGATTGTGCGAAGTGATTTCTATGCGACCGCTGAGATGATTCTTGACGGGCTGGTTGCCGCCGCGATGACCGAACTTCAGCTTGAATGTCTGACCGCCAAAGGCCAATGCCAAAATTTGATGTCCCAGGCAGATGCCGAAAACTGGCGCGGCGGTCAACAATGATTTCACTTCGCGGACGATTTCACCCAGCGCCGCTGGATCGCCCGGGCCGTTGGAGAGAAAGATGCCGTCTGGCGCAAGCGCCAGTACATCCTCCGCCGACGTGCTGGCAGGCACGACTGTGACATTGCAGCCAACGGCGGCCAGATAGCGCAGGATGTAATACTTGATGCCGAAATCGTAGGCCACAACACGGAACGCTTCTTCGCCGGGCGCGAGTCTGGTGGCTGGAGTAAAGCCCAGCATCGGGTCGAACAACTTTTGTTCGTCTGTAATACTTGACCATTTATAGGCATCACCGCACGAGACTTCGTCCACCAGATTGCGGCCCAGCATCTCTGGCGAGCGGCGCGCTTTGGCGATGACGCTGGCTTCGTCTGTATCCACTGACGAGATGCAGGCGCGCATTGCGCCCTTTTCGCGAATGTGGCGCACCAGAGCGCGCGTATCAACCTCGGAAATACCAACTATGCCATTCTGTTTCAGGTATTCATCCAACGACATCGTGGCGCGCCAGTTCGACGTGACTTCAGAAAATTCGCGGACGACGAAGCCTTCGACAAATGGACGGCGCGATTCCACGTCTTCCAGATTGACGCCGTAATTGCCGATCTCGGTGTAAGTCATCGTGACGATCTGTCCGGCGTAGGATGGGTCGGTCAGTATCTCCTGATAGCCGGTCATCGAGGTATTGAACACGATCTCGCCGGTACGCTCGCCTTCGGCGCCCCACGCGCGCCCACGAAATGTCCGTCCATCTTCCAGTGCAAGGATTGCTTCTTTGTTCATTGCTTCAGGGTTCGGATTTGAGGTTTAAATCAAGATTGCTGTTCGCGCAGAAAATTCTGCGCTAGATGCAGCCATTGCCGCTCGGTGCGATATTTGTAAGCCGGAGCGGTCTTGACAGACTCGATGCAAGCTTGCATCTCGGTCACCGCTTCCACCGTGCGCCCCAGATTAAATAAGGTCATCCCGTGCCAGTAACGCGCTTGCGCGTCAGACGGGCATTTCTGCAAGAATTTGTCGAACATCTCAAGCGCGTCCGGATATTGTTTGGCGGAATAGTAGACCAATCCGGTTTCGCGCCAAATTTCATGGTGGCTGTGCGCGTCGTCCTGTCCTATGACTTTTTCAAAATGCTGAACCGCATCGGTCAGACGGTTTTGCCAGCGCGCAATACGCCCAAGTTGATAATGCGTATCCGTCTCGTTGGAGTCAATTTCAATCGCTCGCGTAAAGGAGCTAATGGCAGCCTCCAGATCGCCGCGCTGCTGATAGAGCAGCCCCAGATTGTAGTGCGCCGATGCGTCCGCCGGATTGAGCGTTGCCAGTTGCAGACTCTGGTTGAAAGACTGGCGCGCGCGTTGCGACCTGACAAAATCATCCACCCGGTCGCGCAATAAAAACAACAGCAAGATCATCAATATCGGCGAGGCGCAAACAAACGAAGTCGCATCCATAAACAGCGGCAGTAGAAATAGCGAGAGAAACGAAATCATCACCGTGCCAGCCGCCACCAGCCAGTTTGTCTGTCCCGGCTGCCCAATCTGCCCAATCTGAAAACCCGCGCCTGTCGCCAATGTCATCAGCCACGCAAAAACCGGGAGTGGAATGACGACGACCATCACGAAATAGCCCATCACTGCGTCGCTGCGCAACCACGCGCCCTGCCAGCCGATCAGCACCGCAGGCAGCAACGTAACCAGCAGCGACACCGCCTGCGCCATCAATGCGCACGACGCCATTGCCGCATACTCTTCCCGCACTACTACAGAAAAGCTTCCACGCTGTTCAAATAGATTACTTATTAGAAGGACAATCGGTACATAGATCACCGCGATGAATAACACGATCATCGCCGCCGTCATCAGCGCGCGCACTGAACTGCCCACGGCCGCCGCCGCCCAGAATGACCGAGCCCCATACATGGCCGAAGCCATTTCTGGCGAAGGCTGCGGCCTGCCGCCCGCCCGCACATAATCGGCCATCACTACTGCAACCAGCGAATAAATCCAGGTCATCAATAAGGCGGCAATGGCGGCAAACGCCACCGGCGCGCGATTCCGCAACGCTCGCATCGCGGACATCGGCTGCCACAGCAATCCAAACAGCAGGCCAAACAGCAGGCGAAATTTGGTAAGCATAAATCCGTCGAAATCAGCTCTTCACAGTGCCGACGTGAGAAAGCGCGGACAGCTCACAGCCGCCGCGCTTTCTCGTCAATTTTGTTTTGGCGTCAAAACCTTTTCCAACTGCAATTCTTTACTGAAGCTTTCCTACGCGCTCAAATGGCGTAAATGGATAGTAGCGGAAGATCGCCTGGCCATAAATATACCGTTCCGGCACTAGGCCCCAATAACGGCTGTCGCTGCTGTTGCGGCGGTTGTCGCCCATCACGAAGTAATGATGATCCTTGATCCGCGTTGGCGTCGGCAGCGAATCGCGAGAGAGGAATTCGGCATCCAGATACGGTTCGTCAATCTGCTGGCCGTTGATGAAGAGCTTGCCATCTTCAATATTGATCTCTTCGCCCGGCAGGCCGACCACGCGCTTGATATAGGACTTCGATGGATCATCCGGAAAAAGCAGTACGACAATGTCGCCGCGCTTGATCGGCTCTTTGTCGCCCATCCATTCGCGCATGGGATAAAGGAATTTGTTGACGAAAATGCGATCTTGGTCGTGCAGCTTGGGCATCATGCTCTGTCCTTCGACGCGCACCGGCTGCACCACAAAAACAACAATCAGTATGGCAATCAGCCCCGCAAAGACGATGTCGCGCAACAGCGACCGCATTTCACTCCACAAACCACCGTCATCAACACCACCACCTCGCAATGACGACAAGTCTTCGATCACTCTGATGTCGTTGTCATCATCGGGCTTGTAACCAACCCACTTCTCTTTCTTCATAACTGCCACTTCTCCTAAGCCACTTCTTGTTAGATTGTCCGCTCGGTTCCTAGGCTGAATCCGCTTGAGGACCCCAGGCACGGACCGGCAAGCGGCCTGCTGGCAACCGCGCGAAAAGATAGTACGGGGGCTTTAGCGTGTCAAACAACGACTGCAACAACGACCAAATGGCAACTATGCTGCACCTTTGCCGTTCACGGAGGTTTTTTTCACATCTCGGCGGCAAATTCTTGCGGCCAATCTTAATGCTGAATCGTGCCTTCCAACGAAGTATCAATCTTTGCATCCAGACCTGTGCCGAACAGAAACGATTCCATGTTTTGAATCAGGAATTGTTGGTGTTCGGGATTGACCGTGCTCAGGCCGTAATGATTGATCAATTGGTTTTGCGATGCCACCCACTGTTTCCAGCATGCCTGGCAAATCTGTTCATGAATCTTTTTGCCCAAGGCACCGCCGAACGGGGCCTTTTCCAACGCGGGCAGCTTTTGGCTGCAACGCACGCACTTAATCACTTCGGCCATATTTACTCCTCGGAAAAAAACCTTGTAGTAACGACTTTAGTCGTTTTGTCACG
>JBDSAM010000360.1:0-3464 GCA_039922135.1 Blastocatellia bacterium | reverse complement strand
CCATCGTGGAGTGATTGCCAATGACCAGCGCCGGATCGTGTTCGCTGAAAAAGCGACGAAACGCGTAATCGCCCGTTAGCACACTGTTCACGCCGATGCGGACATTCGGCTTCAGATCACCGTCTGTCCAATAGCCCGGCTTGAGTTGTTCTTCCACGCTCATCGCCTCCAGCGAGGGCGTTCAGAGTACCAGCGTTAGCTGGCAACGGCGGCGGCAAGCCGCACTGTCTTGGCCCGCACGCGAGCCGCTGCCGCCTAAAGGCGGTACTCTAAACGCCCGGTCGCAAATACCCACTCGGCAAATCAAGTAATACGCGGCGTTCCAGCAATTGCTGAATCTCGCCGTTTGCAGTTGATAAATTATTTAGCGCGTCGGCATTGACCTCCACTCGTTCGGGCAAGTATCGCTTACACAATCCAAACTCTTCTTCGTACTCCGGCGAGGGAAACTGCAATCGCAGGATCACCGTCTCACCATTTTGTTCAACTTGATAAAGCGGATTGACGCGCAGCACGCCTGAAACTTCCAGCGCGCTCGCCTGTTCATAAGTCCGAAAAAGCCCATCAACATTGCTGGCAATCAACGATAGCGCCGGTTCGTCCTTCAACTCCTCGTCGGAATAATCGTGTGAAAGATCAACCAGTCGCCGCGCCACAGCGCTCTCAAACACTTCGCTCTCTTTGAACAATCGCGGGTTCAGTTCGGCAAACAGATTGCGCCACCATTTTGGCGCAAGCGGCATCCCAGCCGAAAAGTTTTCGGCCAACGCGTTATGAATATGCGAAAGCACGATGACGCCTTCACCCGCAATTCGCATCATCTCACTGGCCAGCAGCCGCTTTGACCAGATGTAATGAAACGCATCTGAGCAAACCGCCAGCGAAAACTCGTCACGGGCGAATGGCAGCGGATTGTTCGCATCGCAACAAACAGGGTAACAGTCCGGCGCAGTGATGCGTTTAGCCAGCCACAGCTTCCAGAAGTATGCATCGGCCAAGACGATTTTTGCATCACCTCCAGTTGCGCACAGAACGCGTGTCAAATGGCCTGATCCACCGCACAGATCAATCGCCCATTTCGTCCAGTAGCGCGCATCCCCGCCCAGCGCACGCAGCAGCGTACTGCCCACGACAAAGGTCGGGTCAGAGAAGCGATATATGAAGTAGGTACCTTCGGCATCAGGACACAACACCGCGACACCTTCTTGATAGCTCGCTTCCCCACCCTTCTCGATAATGCTGCGAAAGGCCGCCTGCTGCGTTTCTTCCGTCAGGCCAAGCATCGTAAACAATGCTTCTTCCCGCCTGCCCTCTGCCAGATGCTGGCGCGCCTCGTCAGCCAGGTAATCAGCCGTCAGAATCGGGATACTGGCCACCACCGGATAGGCGGAGCACTGGCAGAAAATGATTCCGTTGACGACTTCATCGCCATGTCGCTCCAGGCTTTCGCCTTCTTCCATCGCCAGCATGCTGCCACAAAATGGACAGCGCAAAATGTCTAGCAGGTTCGCTGTCATCAGTAGCTCCAGGCGGCTTCAGCCTCTTCATCATCCTCTTGGGCCGGCTCTTCTTGCATTGCAGGCAAATTCCCCATCGCCAGTTTTTCGCACAGTTCGCGGTAAAGCGGCACAGTCATCAACAACTCTTCGTGTCTGCCTTGGCCGATGATCTGGCCGCCATCCAACACGACAATCTTGTCCGCGTCGCGCACCGTCGAAAGCCTGTGTGCGATGACGATGGTCGTGCGCTCTTCCATCAGATGGCGCAATGAATCAAAGATATTTGATTCGGCGCGAGCATCCAGCGAAGAGGTCGGCTCGTCCAGAATCAGAATCGGCGAATCCTTTAGGAACGCTCGCGCGATTGAGATGCGCTGTCGTTCGCCGCCAGATAGTTGTGTGCCATCTTCTGAACCGATCTTCGTGCCGTAGCCTTGCTGTTTGCGCAGGATGAAATCATCGGCGTAGGCAGCTTTCGCTGCTGCAATGACTTCTTCGTCCGTCGCGTTCAAGCGCCCATAGCGGATGTTGTCGGCAATCGTGCCGGAAAACAGCACCGGGTCTTGCAGCACCACACTGACCTGATCACGCAACGAACGCAGTCTGTAATCGCGCACGTCGTGCCCATCCACCAGCACCTGCCCTGACGACACGTCGTAAAAACGCGGGATCAAGCTGACCAGGCTGGTTTTGCCAGCGCCTGTCAGTCCCACCAGCGCAATCATCTGCCCCGGCTTGGCCTGGAATGAAACGCCATTCAGCACAGACGAATGATCGTCGTAATGAAAATGTACGTCGCGCAATTCAATCTCGCCGCGCAAAGATGGAGCTTCGATCGCGCCGGGACGGTCTTCGATTTCCGGCTCGGTCTGCAACGTGCGCAACACGCGGCGCGCGCTGGCCACAGAAGCCTGCACGTTGCCGAAGGTATGGCTCATTGCCACCAGCGGGCCGAAAACCGAAGCCAGATAGGTCAGCGCAACCAGCATCTCGCCGATGCTCATTCGATGGCGATAGACGTTGTAGCCACCGACGAACAGGATCACAGCCGTGCCGCCCGTCGTCACAACGTTAATCATCGCGGCAAACAGCGATTCTTGCAGCGTCAGTTTGATGCGAGCGTCCAGCGTGATCGAGCCTTTCTCGTGAAACCGCTGCTGCTCGTGCGTCTCGCGCACGAATGCTTTGACGACGCGGATTGAAGTGAAGACTTCGTGGAAGAAGTTGATAATGCCGGCTTCCATGTCCTTCACTTCTTCGGAGCGGCTGACGATGCGCTCGGAGTAATGACGATTGACCCACGCCAGAAACGGCGCAACCACCAGCGACATCAATGCCACCTGGACGTTGATCGTCAACAGCACTGCGAACATTGCAATCAGCGTCACCAACGCGCTGATTAAAGGCAAAATCCCGCTCAGCGTCAGGCTTTCGACGCAGTAGGAATCGTTTTCGATGTGATAGATGGTTTCGCCCGGCCCGCGTTTAAGGTGGTAACGCAGCGAAAGGCTTTGCAGGTGCGCGAACAGTTGCTGGCGCAGATCGAAGACCAGCCGCTGGCCAATGCTCTGCTGCATCTGCGTATGCGCGACTGAGATGAATTCGCTGATGTAATGAAACAGCAGATAAGCGACGCAGCCCAAAATCAACATGACCAGAGGACCACTGCCGAATGTGCTAACAATACCTTGCAACCAACCGGGCATCGGTTGGCCGGTCAGCGCATTATCCACAATGAACTTCATCGGCCAAGGCAATAGCAGGCCGGATAGAATTTCAATACCGGAGATTACCAGAAACAGGAGCAGTCGCCCCCGATATGGGCGTAAATACCAAAGCGCCCAGCGAAATACGTTCTTCGTTTGTGTTTGCTTCATAAAACAGTAATCAAGTTCGGAACCAGAAACTGTGTCAGTACCCCGACCGTGAAGGAGGGGATGTGCGCCCCTCCCTCACGGTCGGGGT
>JBDSAM010000359.1:0-3679 GCA_039922135.1 Blastocatellia bacterium | reverse complement strand
TCTTTCGGGCCGGTGACGACCGGAAGCGGTTCGTATTCGACTTCGATCAACTTCAAGGCTTCGGCGGCAATGGCTTCTGATTCAGCAACAACCAGTGCAATCGCATCGCCAACATAACGCGTCTTGTCGTAACACAGCACAGGCCAGTCAACTTCGTGAACGCCGCAATCCTTGCGGCCTGGAATGTCTTCGGCGGTTAGGACGGCGACAACGCCCGCCATCGCTTTGGCTTTGCTTGCATCAACTTTCAGCAACCGAGCATGCGGATATTGGCTGCGCAATGCGCGTGCGTGCAGCATTCCGTCCACATACAGGTCGTCGGCGTAAATGCCTTTGCCGGTGACTTTCTCCACAGCATCAGGGCGAGGCAGCGGTCGGCTGATGGCATTAAGGGGTTGTTTGACCGAAGGCAACGGCGGAACCTGCTGCCCAGCGGCTTGTTGAACGGCGCGGATGATGGCGTTGTGGCCGGTGCAGCGGCAGATATTCCATTTATGGCCATCGTGAATCTCTTTGAGCGAAGGATGGGGATTCTTTTCCAGTAGTGCCAGCGTCGCCATCACAAAGCCCGGCGTGCAGAAACCGCACTGCGTCGCGCCCTGTTCAATGTAGGCCTGTTGAATCGGATGGAGGCTGCCGTCAGCATTCGCCACCGCTTCGATGGTCGTGACAATCGCGCCATCTGCACGCTTCATCGGGACGATGCATGAACGCACTGCTTCGCCATCGCGAATGACCATGCAACTGCCGCAATGGCCGGTGCCGCAACCGTCTTTGGTGCCGGTCAAATGCAGATCGTCGCGCAGCACATCCATCAAATTTGCCTTTGGATCGGCGCTAACTTGATGTTGTTTGCCGTTGACGGTCAGCGTAAACGTCTGTTTCTCACTCATAGTGAATACCTCTTATCGAACATCATTCAAACATTCCGGCGAACGTCTATCGAAAAAGCTATCAAAGCAGGCGGCGAGTTCACCGCAGCTACAATCTCATCATCAATGCGATAGCTCCATTATCAGCGGGCGCGTATAATACCACGCACTTTAGGAAAGGAATTATTCTTGATGTCAGGCGACGCCTCATTGGCGATCTCTTCATCCAGGGAAGTGTAAATGCAAAAACAACTCATCGGCCAACCTGTTCTGCGCAAAGAAGGATTCGACAAAGTCACTGGCCGTTCGCGTTATATTGACGACCTTACGTTTCCCGAAATGCTGTATGGCGCAACAGTGCGTTCGGCAGTTGCGCGCGGGCAAATTCGTGGCATCACCTTTGACACAGGCATTCCCTGGCACGAATTCATCATCGTCACGGCCCAGGAAATTCCCGGCGCAAATTGCGTGGCGCTGATTCTGGAAGATCAGCCATATCTGGCCGACAAAATAATTAACCATCCTGAAGAACCGATTCTGCTGCTGGCGCATCCTGATAAATACCTGCTGGAAGAAGCTCGCCGCGCGGTCACCTTCGACATTGAACCGCTGCCCGCCATCTTCAGCATCGAAGATTCGCTGAACCGGAAACAGGTCATCTGGGGCGAAGACAATGTCTTCAAGAAGTTCCTGATTGCTAAAGGAAATGTGGATGATGTCTGGGCCAGCGCTGATTTCATTGTGGAAGGCGAATATGAAACCGGCGCGCAGGAACAGCTTTACATCGAAACCAATGGAATGATCGCCATTGCCAATGCTGATGCGGGCGTGACCGTGTGGGGTTCGATGCAGTGCCCGTACTATGTTCACAAAGCGTTGATCAAATTATTTGGCCTGCCTCCGGAAAAGATTCGCGTCATTCAGGCTGTGACCGGTGGCGGGTTCGGCGGAAAGGAAGAGTACCCTTCAATGATCGCCGGGCACGCGGCATTGCTGGCTTGGAAATCTGGCAAGCCGGTCAAGATGATCTACGACCGCGCTGAAGACATGGCTGCGACCACCAAGCGGCATCCGTCACGCACGCGCCATCGCACGGCGGTGACAAAAGACGGCAAGCTGCTAGGGATGGAGATTGATTTTGTGATTGATGGAGGCGCGTACGCGACGTTGTCTTCGGTGGTGCTGTCACGCGGGACAATTCACGCTGCCGGGCCATACAACTGCCCGAACGTGCGCGTGCGCAGCAAAGCCGTTGCGACCAATCACCCTCCGCACGGAGCATTTCGCGGCTTCGGCGCGCCGCAAAGCATCTTCGCGCTAGAACGGCAGATGAACAAGGTTGCGCGCACGGTCGGTTTGACGCCTGAAGAGTTCCGCCGCCGCAACTTCCTGCACGAGGGCCAAACGACGGCGACCAATCAGGTCATCCACGAAAAGATTGATCTAAGCGCATTGCTTGACCGCGCGCTGGACCTGAGCAATTACCACGAAAAGAAATCGCGTTTTGCAGCGGGCAACCCGCAAAGCAGGACTGAAAAGAAGGGCATCGGCTTTGCCACATTTATGCACGGCGCAGGCTTCACTGGATCAGGCGAAGTTTACCTGTCATCAATCGTTGGCATGGAAGCCACCTCGACGGGCGGCGTGCGAGTGCTGACGGCCAACACTGAAATCGGCCAAGGCACCAACACCGTCTTTTCTCAGATTGCGGCAGAAGCGTTGGGAATTGATTTTGAGATGATTGAGATTGCGCAGCCCGATACTGCCAACGTCCCAAATAGCGGCCCCACTGTCGCTTCGCGCACCACGATGATCGTCGGCAAACTGGTCGAATCCGCTGCGATTGGATTGAAGCAAACCTTGACTGGTAGCGGGCTGTTGAAAGAAAGCTACACGGCAGAAGAGTTCGCGGCTGCTTGTCAAAACTACATTGCGAAACATGGCGCGTTGCGGTCTTTCAGCAAATACGATCCACCTCCGGGCGTTTTCTGGGACGATGAAAAGTATCAGGGCGAGGCCTACGGCACATATGCCTGGGCCGTGTACGTTGCCGAAGTGACAGTTGACCTGGTGACGTACGAAGCGTGCGTGGATGACTTCGTTGCGTTGCAAGAAGTCGGCAAAGTTATTCATCCTGTGCTGGCCGCTGGGCAGATCGAAGGCGGGGTTGCCCAAGCGGTCGGGTTCGCGCTTTATGAAAACGTCGTCTGGCGGGACGGGCGGATGATCAATAACCAAATGACCAATTACATCATGCCGACTTCGGCAGACATTCCGCCCATTCGCGTCTTTTTTGAAGAACATCCTTATACCTACGGCCCTTCAGGCGCGAAAGGCATCGGCGAATTGCCGATGGATGGCCCAGCGCCAGCAATCCTGAACGCCATTGAAGACGCAATCGGCGCAAGCGGCATTCAGATTCCATTGGGGCAAATTCCCCTGATGCCCGAAATGCTGATGAAAGTGATGACGGCGGGAGGCGTAAATGGCTGAAAAGGTTGCGTTGAGTTTGACCGTCAATGGCCAGCCGCTCACGGTGCAGGCTTGGCCAATGGCCCGATTGCTGGACGTGCTGCGCGAAGAATTGCAATTGACCGGCACCAAAGAAGGCTGTGGCGAAGGCGAATGCGGTGCGTGTTCGGTATTCATCGACGGCGAATTGGTCAACAGTTGTCTGGTTCCCGCAGCGCAAGCCACTGGCGCTGAAATTATAACGATTGAAGGCGTGGCCAATGGCGAGCAGCTTCACGCCGTGCAGCAAGCCTTTATCGAAGGCGGTGGCGCGCAATGCGGCATCTGCACACCGG
>JBDSAM010000358.1:0-6227 GCA_039922135.1 Blastocatellia bacterium | reverse complement strand
CGGGATTCCAATTTGCGCCGCGCGTTCATTCCTTCCAGTTGGCTGGCCAGTTCGGCGGCGCGTCCGGCGTCCAGTGTTGACAGCAATTCGACGCTGTCGGCGGCATTGCCCAACCGGCCTTGTGCGTTCAATCGCGGCCCCAGTCCGAAGGCGATGTCGCTTTCATCCAATTCCAGCGGATTGATCTTTGCCATCTCCAACAGCGCACGCAAGCCGGGGCGCGTGGACAGCCGCGCGAGAGCAATACCGCGTTGCAGCAGGTAGCGTGTTTCTTTCTTTTGCTCGGCAACATCCGCAACAATTCCCAACGCCACCAGATCGAGCAGTTCATCGCAGTTGCGCCCGTCTGTTAGCGCCAAGATCAATTCGTAAGCCACGCCGACGCCGGGCAATTCGCGCAGGGCGTGTTCCGGCGGCAGCCGCATCGGATTGATGACAGCCAGCGCGGCAGGCAGCGTGTCGCCCAGCAGGTGATGATCCGTGATGATGACGTCAACACCCGCAGCCTGAGCAACGTCCACTGCTTCGTGCGAAGTGATGCCGGTATCGCAGGTGACAATTACCCGCACGCCGGTGGCCAGCCACTCTTGCAATTTTGGCAGATGCATCCCGTGGCCTTCGCCATCGCGTAGCGGCACGTGATACTGCACGTTCGCGCCCAGCTTTAGCAGCGCCGTGTACAGCAGCGTCGTCGCCGTCTGGCCGTCCACATCGAAATCTCCCCAGATCAGAATCAATTCTCCAAGTTTGATGGCGCGGTGAAGTCGTTCGACGGCGATGGCTGTGTCGGGCAGTTCAAAAGGAGAAGTCGCTTGGTAGGCATTGGGATCGAGAAAGGCTTTGGACGAAGCAATGCCGGTCAATCCCGCGCGCGCCAGCCGTTCGGCGACAAGCGGATGGCCGCCGACGAAACTTCGCAATTCGTCAGGTACGATAATGGAATTAGGAATTTGCCAACGCATCAAAAGCTGATCTCTTCGATCTCGTCCAAGTCCAGCGAAATGCCGTTTGCCAGTTCGTCTTCGTCTAACTCATTCAGATCACCTGCCATCACGCCTCGTTCGCACAGCGAACGATAAACGCAGAACCGGCAGCGGCGTTCGTCGTCAGTCTTCGGAAAGTCAAAGCTGGTTTTGATCTCGTTGATCCGCGAAGCCAGCAGAGTTTCATCTGCCAGCAGTTTCTCTGCGCTCGATTGAAATTCGATGGTGCTGCCGTCTTCAGCAAACCAGTAAATCAAACGAATGCAGTCAGGCGGAATCGGCTGGCCATTGTTTAGCCAATCGCCTGCCTGCGACAGCACGAAGGGATAAACAACGGTCTGCATTCGGTTGGCCAGCAGTTCGCGCTTCTGCCTGCGACCGGTCTTCCAATCAACGATCACAAAACCGCCGTCAGGAATGCGGGCGACAATGTCGTATTGGGCCATCACCAGGGTTTCCGCCAGCGGCGCGGTCAGCGTCAATTCCGAATAACGCTGTTCGGGCAGATGCTCCGTTTGCCAGCGCAGATAATTGTCCCACCACGCGCGCAACTGTTCGTCGCCAATGGTGGCTTCGATTGCCGCCGCCGGAACGCCCAGCGTGTGCTGGTGGATCAGATGATGAAACTCCTGGCCTTTTTGCTGGCCGGCTTCGTATTGCAGCGCCTGTTCGGTCTGCAACGCGGGCCAGCGCACGTCCAGCAGGTAGCGCAGCTCGAAACGGCGCGCGCAGTCTTCATAATCCTGCAATCCGCTTTGGCTGAAAACAAAATCTTCAGGCAGGTTCATTGCCGTCGCCTCCTGTCTGTAACGCCGCCAGTTGATGCAGCGGTCTGGCCGCGCGCTGGTCGCCGTTCCTGCCTGTGTTCCAGGTGACGGTCAATTCGCGTTTGGCCCGCGTGATGCCGACGTACAGCAATCGCAATCGTTCGGCGCAATATTCAATCCGCGCCTGTTCAGTGGCTTCGCCTTCGATGTAGGGGTTGCCAGAGACGACCGCTTTCAACTGCGCCAATGCTTCCGCGCTCAGGTTCAGATGGTCCCGCGCAAAATAGTTCTCGCTTTGAAATTTGTCATCGGCATCAGCAGAAGGGAAATCGTAGTTGTTGACCGACATCAAGTAAACGCGATCCCACTCCAATCCCTTGGCCTTGTGATGCGTAATGACGACGGCCTGCCCCTTGAAGCTGGTGGGATCGAATTGATCGTCCTCTTCGCCCAAGCCAGTGAATTTGCGCCGATTGCGTACTACTTCTCCCAACTCAGCGACGCATTCCAGCAAGCGGTTTTCCGGATCTGCTTCCACAAAGCCGCGCAGGTGCAGCGCAATGCTGTAAGCCGTAGCGATTTCGGCAGCCTCTTTGAACAGATCGCTGCTGATCGTCAGCACCAGTTGGTCAATCGGCAGCAAGGCCGCTTCCTGCCACCGCTGCACTTCGGCACGAAACCGTTCCAGTGATTCAAATCTTTCAGGCGCACTCGATGCGGAACGCGCATCCAGCAGCCAGTCTTTGTCGCGCGGGGCAGTGAACTGCTCAACGTGCTTGATCTTTCTAAGTTGGTTAGCGATCTCAATTGCTTCAGCGGATTCGCGCTCTTCGCGCATCCAGGAGGTGAATGCTTTACTGAGCATTGCGGCTTCGGTCGGATGCGCCAGGAAGTCCACAATCTGATGCATCGCGCGAGCGACTTCGCGGGTGGAACTGGTTGTTCTCAGCACCTCGACGTGCGGAATTTTCATGCCTTTCAGGACTTCGCCCATCTTAGCTCCTGTGGCATTGGTCGGCAGCAGCAGCGCTACGGTCTTTTCAGGATGTTTGCCCAGCCAGTCCTTTACAGATTTCGCCACATCCTCGCGCTCTTTGTCGGAGTTGCGTTTGTCGTGCAGCAGGAATTTGACGTTTGCTGGCGTGTCTTCAGGGTTCTCCTCAGCCGGTTGAATGAACGGGGCGGTGAGCGGGTGACGAGCGCGAATCTGCGGATTGGGATGATTCAGCGACCATTCGATTAAGCGGTTGGCGGTGGCGATGATCTGTGGCGCGCTGCGACTGCTTTCCGGCAATTCGCGCGGGGTGACACCGGGTTCGTGCAAAAAGCTGCGCAGGAACTCCGGGCTGGCCGTCGTGAAGGATTCGTAAATCGCTTGATTCGGATCGCCGACCCGCACCCAGTTGCCCGCTTCACCAACCAGGCGGCGCAAAATTTCTTCCTGCAGTTTGCTGCTGTCCTGCGCTTCGTCTTCCAGAATGTACGGCCAGCGATGTTGCAGCGCGGCCAGAAAGTCGGGCGAAGCATCCAGCACGTCCAGCGCCAGCCGGATCAAGTCCTGAAAATCCACGCTGCCGCGATAACGCAGCCCGCGGTCGTAGGCTTCATAAACGTTCACGCACATTTCAGCCAGCAGAAGCGATTTTTCCGACGCGGCCAACGCGGCCTGCAACTCTTGGGGACGCCAGCGGAAGTCTTTTGCTTTCTGAATCACTTCCGCTGCGATGTCCGCTGCCTTGTCACGCCAATCGCGCCGCGATTTGTCTTTGTTCAGGTGCTCTGCGCTGAAATAGGCTTCGACGCCGAAATCCTTGTGCGCGTTGAACCATGCGATGACGGCATCGTTGATGATTTGCCGGGCTTCAATTTCGTCCAGAATCTGGAAGTCGTCGGCCAGGCCAACCAGTCCGGGCCGTTCGCTGACGATGTCGTTCGCCAACCCGTGCAGCGTGCGAACACGAAAGAGCGTGCCCAACGTGCCTTCGCCCAGAAAGCCACGCACCTGCTGTTCAAACTTGCCGCGCGCCGAATTGACCAGCGTGACGACCAGAATCTGCTGACCGCGCTTCAGATTTGTTTCGCGCACCAGCTTGGCCGCCAGATTCGACAGCGTCCAGGTTTTGCCGCTGCCGGGAACGGCAGACACGCCCATTCTGCCGCCGGAATATTCCAGAATGCGGGCTTGACTGGGTCTGGGTTCAAAATTCGTGTTCGCCATCGGCCTCCTCAAACTCGGTCGCTTCTGGCAGCGCTTCTGACGCGTTACCGGTAAGGCTGCGCAACAACAGGTCGAACACTGCGCGGAGTTCGCCTTCTTTTTCATAACCGCGCTCATCGAATTTGCTGTGGCCAATGAAGATTTGGCGGCGGCAGCGTTTGACCAAGCCGGTGATGACGCGCAGCAGCATTTCACGCGAAGTCCGCTGCTCGTCCATCTCTGTCCAAACTTGTCCGGGCGGCCATTGCTGGCTGAGCACGTAAGGCTGCGTCAATGGCTGTTGCAACCGGCGCGTCCAGGCTGGGCTGTCAATGTTCAGCCAGAATTGATAATCCACCGCCTGATTGCTGAGCAAAAACGTATACGCAGGCGCAATCAATACTGCGTCGGGACTCTTCTTCCATTCTTTGGGTTCGTACTGATCGGCCAGAATCCCAGCGTCCACCATCTTCACGTATTCCTGACCCGTTTCCGTTTCCGGCTCAATCTGGCCCAGGGTCTGCCGGAACGAACGCGACGAATCAATCAGGTTGGCGATGATGCGCGCTTCATCAAAAGCTTCTTTTTTCGTGATGTAAAAGCCGAAGCCTTTTTGCGAAAGCACCTGTCCGAACAGTCGGCTGAAAAAGACATCAATGGCCTGCGGCGTTTGTATCGCCTTATATTCATCAATCCAGGCAACCAATTTTTCATAACGTTCGCCCAGCACTTCAGAAATGCGCGAGCGGATGTCGGCGTTGGTGATGCCGGCGAAGCGGAGCAGTTCGCCTTGCCCGTTCCTGACTTTGAACAGCACATCAGCCAGCAATGTCGCGCGCGCCAAATCCATTTCGCCGATGACGCTGATGAGCATCTGCACCACGTCGAACTTTTTGACTTGATACTTTGATTCGATCTGCCAATTTGGGTGCGCCAGTTTGGCCAGCGCGATCAACGCGCGCACAGCGGGTTCGGAGTGCAGCGGACGCGAAGGCCGCAGCGTGTAGCTGTTGACGCCTCTCTCTTCCAACCGCGTGACCAGCGAAAACCGCAGCGAATCGCTGAGCAGCGGGGCCAGGATGACGATCTTGCCGGGCTTGACGCCTTTGTCTTGAACCAGCGACGCGACCGAATCCGCGACCCAGTCAATCATCTGCGTGTGAAAACGGCTTTGCGCGGTGGGCGTGTAGGCGATTGCCAAATGCGCTTTTGACTTCGCCAGAACTTCATCATCGCCGGTCATCAGTTCGCGCAGTTCCGCCAGCAAGGCTTCGACTGGCGCAGTCATGACGCGCGATTTTTCAAGCGTCACCTTTGTCTCGCAACGCTCTTTCAATTCCAGCGCGCTGACTTCATCCGCGCCCAGAAAGCGGCGATAGCCCGCGTCGTTGTCATAAATCAGCAGTGCCGACTTGCAGCTTGGCAGCCAATCGCTGAGCAGGTTGTGCGTCGCGGGCGTATCTTCTTCAATGTTGTCGGCAATGATGTGCGTGTACCGGCGAGTCAGATATGTGCGCGGCACGTCCAGCTTCCACAACTGATCGGTGAACAGCGAAAGCTGCAGCGAAAAATCCAGCAGCCGATTTTCAGCGCAGTAATCGCGGAAGAGATTGGCGCAGGTTTGCGCGTCGTCGAAGATGTGCAGCCGTTCCTGATCGCCGAGCAAGGCGGTCTTCAGCCGCAATCCGATGGTCGTATGCGGAAAACCGACCAACGAGGATTTGTTCAGGTTGTCGGCGATCTGGCCGAACAGCCGCGTGCGCGTGATAGTCACGCTGTTGAAGTAATCTTTCTGTTCAATCTCCGGCTCCAGAATTTTGAACATCAAGTACTGAATCAGTTCCTGCGAAAGAAAGATCGGACGGCGATATGGGTCGCGCTGGCTGAGTTGGCTGGTGCTGAGCGGCCAGAAGAGATTGACGATTTGCCGCGACAGGCTGCCCAACGTGGCGATGGTCGCTTCTGCCCCGGCCTTACGGCGCGGATTGCGAATCTCAGCGTAGTAGGGAAGCGCCAAGCGTTTCTGCGGAACCAGCACCAGAATCGAATGCGCCGGAACGCCTGAATTGATCAGGTTCCGCAAGCGATGAACGCCAACGGTTGTTTTGCCGGTTCCGGCTGCGCCGCTCAAAAAGATTTTGGCGTCTGGCAGAGCCGTGACAATCTCTTCCTGTTTTTTTGTCAGCCGAATGCTCATTGCGGTTCAAGTCTTCCTGTTTTCTCAATTGGCAGGACAAGTCGGACTGTTCACCGCAGAGGCGCAGAGACCCGCAGAGCTTT
>JBDSAM010000357.1:0-5502 GCA_039922135.1 Blastocatellia bacterium | reverse complement strand
CAGTGTCCGCCCCTGCCGGATACGCCCGAGGTTGGCCTATTCAACATCGGTTGGATCGTTAAAAAGGACGGTTAGCTTGATGCTCCCATGTCCGAACTGCGGAAATCCCAAAGTATTTCTGTTGCCTGGGTCCAGATTCGATGCTGTGTCGTCCGGCGGAAAGATCACCAGCGAACCCAGGAAATCGAGCAGATCCCTGCGGCGGCCGGGGGAGAGTACGGCAAAGGCATTGCGCGACGCTTGCGCTTCTCCGCCGTGACGCAAAATCACTTCCGTCAACGTCACGCTGCGTCCATCGTGGCCGTAGGGCGCAGTCGTGCCGACTCCCCAGAGCGCCATTGTCAGAAATTCTGTCCTGACCTTGCCATCGTAAATTATCTCGTGGAAGTCCGGCCCCAGATCATGGCGTTTGAAATCGGTGAAGATGCTCTTGACGACAAATGGTTCGAGCTTCGGCTGCTTTAACGACGGCAATCCGCTCCCATCGTTTGCTTCCGCAAATAACGGGACGGCCGTGGAAAACAGACGATTGAAAATTCCCCGTGCGGGATCGAAGACGGTGTCCACATCAGCCACCCGCCGGTCGCGATTGATCGTCAGATCAGGAATATGGCACACCGCGCATCCCATATTTTGAAAAACGGCGCGTCCCTGAATGGCGCTGGCGCTTTGATCATCGCAGCCTGCGCGTGGGAAAAAGATGCTGGCCGTGCCTGCGTTGGAGGTTTGTTCCGCAATGGCGGGCTTGAAGTAGTTGAGCAGGTAAAACTCCATGAAATCCACCAGACTGCTTGGTATTTCATTGGTGACTCCATCGGCGTCCGGATCGGCGGTGGCATTATCGGCAGGCGTAGGTTTGATTTGATCGGTCGCTCCGTCAAGCACCATTCCGGATGGAGTGACAATCCTCTCTCCGGCCGCAGCCTTGGCCACATCCGGGTCCACCGCCTGAAGCCCCATCTCATCGTTGAAAGCGCCAATCACAAATTCGCGAATCGAGATCGTGCCCCCGTGCGCAAAGAAAGGGCGCACGCGCAGATCAGAATCAACGCCTTCGACCAGAGAGGTGTCTACCGATCCATCCTCGTGCGCGGTGATTGCTCCATAATTGATTCCCTTGCCCGTCAGCGGCTTGGTTACCGAACGATGCTTGGCGCGCGCGTCTGCGATGGCTTGATTGCGAATGGCGCGCAGATCAGCCGTAATTTCATCGGCCAGCATCTCCTTCAGCCCAAGCCCGAACAGGTGCGGCGCGTCGCGGCTATCGGGCCTGGTCGCCACGTCACCGCCAAAGCCTGCCGAACCGCGCGGACGGCCATGACACGCGGCGCAGCTATCGGTCATCCCAGCGCCGATGGCGAAGTTCGCTTCGAGATCGCCGACCGCATCGAAGGCTAGCGGTCCCTGGCCCTGAACTCTGAGGAACTTCCGCTGGAAAAGCTGCCTTCCACGACGAATGGCGCGAAACGGATCGCGGGCGATGATGAAAGCTGAAGAGTTGGGCGTTATCCGGTCGCCACGGCCAGCGCCGATCTGCTGGGTCAGCGATTTGTTGATGCCTGCCCTGGCAGTGTTGGGATTTTGTGTCCTGTCCGGCAATTGGGCGCGGGTTGAAGACGACATCAAGGCAAAAGCCCCCAGAAAAGCAACAAACAGCGAAAGTCCCATTTTCTTTTTAGTAGTCATTTTTGTTCTCCTTTCGATTCGACCTCGATCAGAAGTGACGAAAGGAAAAGAGAAAGCCCTCTTCTCCTTATCGTCATTTGCGCGGGATTGCTTTGCACTCGGAATTCCCTTGAGTCTCTCTCTCAAGCGACCGGGCAGACCATCGCCTTGATTTCATTGTCTTCAGTCGTCAGCGATTGCAGGCGGTGAGTCGAAGGAATCAATTGCAGGAAGGAATCAATCTGCTCTTTGAGCTTTTGCAAGATCAGCGGTTTGACCTTCTGTTCGATCCTGCTTTCGATGGCGCTCTCAATGAACTCGGTGATCCCCAACGTGATGCCCGTCACCCACCACGGCCAGTCGAGATTGTTCGAGTAACTGCGGAACGAAACTACGACGTTGTGATTTACCGCTCCCACAGCAATCACCATGTTCACATTCAGATCGGGATCGAAAAAGTTGGGAACGGCAACTTTCAGACGCAGCTTCACTGCAATCCCGTTCCGATCAATTTCGACGCTGGCGGGCGAGCGTTGACTTAACGGGCTGCCGGCCAGATTGGTTTCGATCAGGCTGCGCAGCATTTGCCTGATGGTCTCTTCATCCACGGACTGGGTGAAACATTGACTGGTGTCCACCGCCACGGTGACCGTGGCAATCGTGCGCTGGACGGTGAACATTTTGCCGATCAGGTGATAGGCAGTGGCGGTCGCCGGCTCAACGCTTCTCGTCCCGGTCTTTTGGACTGGCGAGTTGTTGAGAAACAACTGCGGTGCGCATCCGCCCGGCGTGGTCACCTTCCAGTTCAGCGTGGATGCGTGGCCCGGACGAACAGTCGTGGGCGACGCGGTGAACGTGGCGGTCGTATCGCCGAGACATTCGACGGCTTTTTCAATCATTTCCTTGGTTGGCGGCATTGTGATTCTTCTTTCGAGTTAGCAGTTATTCGGCAGTCGTGGAAGATTGGTTTAACAATCTCCGCGACCATGGCCCTGGGAGCGTAGCCCTTCCAGGCTGTGGGGGCTTGGCAACCAGCCCTTTTCTTTTCCAAGCGGTCTTCCTTACAAGACCTACAGCTTGGAAGGAGCGCGCTCTCAGGGATGATGCACAAACTTCGATTATCTGATTGAGACTATGGCGAGATTGCCGGCAAATTGAATGCGGAACCAGAATGCCGATTCATTTTGTCTCTCCTGTTTGAGCTGGTAATAAAGAGCCTGGTGATAACGCAGGGGGATGGCAGATTGTTGAGTAAGGCGCGCGCAGGGGGAAAGTGCCCGCCTAAAATTTATCACCTTGATTTATAAGGGGAGGCGCGTAGACTGCCGCTCAGACTTAAAGCCATAAGCAGGAACGCTCCCCTATCACATTTCAGTTATTTGTCTTCATCGAAGGAAGTTGGCCAACGGCCGGTGATATTACTGGCCGTTGGAAATATTTTTGGCGCAGCCGGAAGGTGGCCTACCCAAATTGAGAAGGGATTCAGATGTCACTGACAACTCATTTCGTCTGCGGTTTATTGGCGCTGAGCCTGAGCATCAACGGTTTTTCTAACGCCGTTGCCGGCAACACCACGCCGCTGGCTGACGCACGCGGTACTGTTCCTGTATCCCAATCGGATGAAGAGATGGTGCGCGCGCTGACGGAACAGTACGGCCACGCAATCGTGGCGAGCGATCCTGAAGCTTTGCGCCAGTTGTGGAACCCGCAATCGCCCAACGTAGCGGCACGGCTTAAATTTTATCGGGGCGTGTTTACAAACGTGCGAATTGAGTTTGTCACCCTGAAGGTCACATGGCTGGAGGTAAAGGGGGCCAAGGCTGTTTCGCATCTGACAACGGATGAACGCCAGTTGGATAAGCGGACAGGCGTCGCCTGGGCATCTCGCGACGTGTTTCACGGAAGCTGCCGCGCGATGGAATGGAGCAAGACCGACGCCGGATGGAAGGTTGAGCGCGAATACAGTGTTCAGGACCAACTTGCGGCCAAACTTGAAGCCGCAGCTTCAGACGAGCAGCGGCTTGGCCTGCTGGAAAAGGAGCAGGCCTTTGTCACCGACGCCTTGAGCGGCATGCTGATTACCAGAGGGCAACGCCATCAGATGCGCGCTGATTACGAGAAGGCATTGCTCTGTTATCAATTGTCGCAAACTGTGTCGGAAAGGATCGGCGACACTGAGGGCGTGGGCGGAGCCTTAACCAACATCGGGCTGGTCAAAAGTGCGCAACACGATTACGAACAGGCATTGCTGTTCCAGCAAAAATCGCTCGCCGCTTTTGAGGCGACTGGGGCCAAACGCGGCGCGGCTATCGCGTTGGAAAACTTAAGCCAGCTTTATCGTTGGCTCGGTGATTACCGGCAGGCTTTTGATTGCGGGCAGAAGTCAGTCCGCCTGAATGAAGAAGTCAGAAATCCGCGAGGAATGGCAAGGGCGCTGACTGAACTGGCTTCGATCTACGGCGTCCAGAACAATCCCCAGCAGGCATTGGCTCACCAGGAGCGAGCCATGAAGATTTTCGAAGAGCTGGAAGACAAAATTCAGATCGCGATTTTGCGCGACGATATGGCCAGGGAACATCGGGCGCTGGGCCAATACGAACGGGCACTTGAGCTTTACCAGATAATTCTAAACCAGACCGAAGGCTTCGGGGACAGAGCTGGCGCGGCCCTCATCCGGGATGAGATCGGCAGCATTTACACTGCGCAAGGGCGTTATACAGAGGCGCTGGAGTATCACCGTCAGGCGCTCTCAGTCCTGGAAACCGGGAACCAAAAGCCCGGGATGGCATTGACACTGGTTAATATGAGCAATGCTTATCTGGCGGACGGAAAATATGCGGAAGCATTGCCACTGGCAGAGCGAGCCGCTGTGCTGGCGCGCCAGATCGGACAGCCGCTGGATCTGTGGTCGGCGCTGACAGCCGTCGGGGACTGCCACCTCGCCTTAAAACATCCTGCTGAGGCCCGCCGGGCGTTCGCCGAAGCCGTCTCCATCATTGAACGCTTGCGCTCACAGGCCGCTGGCGGCGTCGAAGAAAGCCAACGTTATTTTGAAGGCGGGTTGCGCGCCCATCACGGCCTGCTCGGCCTGTTGGTGAAAGAGAGCCAACCACAGGAAGCTCTCGCCTTCGCCGAACGCGCCAAGGCCCGCACCCTGCTTGACGCATTGCAAAAGGGCAGAGTCAGTATTCAAAAAGCGATGACACCTGAAGAGCAGAGCCAGGAACGCAAGTTGAAAGCGGAACTAAACGCGCTGAACCTGCAACTGTCGCGCATCACGCAGTCTATGACCCAATCTGCTTCTCAATCCGGCAAACCGGATCAGACGCGCATCGCCGATCTGCAAGCGAGGCTGGAAAAGACCCGGTTAAATTACGAAGCCCTTCAGAACACGCTTTACGCCGCGCACGCAGAATTGAAGACTCAACGCGGCGAAGCCCCAATTATCAAGGCCGAAGAGTTAGCCGCGCTGTTGCCAGACGACAAAAGCGTGCTGCTTGAATATGCCGTCACGGACGAAGCCACCTACTTGTTTGCCGTCACCAAGACCGCCGGCAAAGGAGGAACTGACGTGCAGATATTCACCTTGCCCATCAAACACGCAGAGTTGACCAGGCAGATTGAAAGCTTCCGGCAACAACTGGCCGGGCGCGATCTGGGCTTTGGCAATGCGGCGCGGCGACTTTATGACTTGTTGCTGAAACCGGCGCAGGCGCAATTGCGGGGTAAGACCAACCTTGTGATCGTGCCGGATGACAAGCTGTGGGAGATGCCGTTTCAGGCGCTGCTCAACCCTGACAATCGCTACGTCATGGAAAACAGCACGGTCTCTTACGC
>JBDSAM010000356.1:0-7500 GCA_039922135.1 Blastocatellia bacterium | reverse complement strand
TTCGCGGCCGTTGTTCCTCTACCTCAATTGAAACCCCTTCGAGGAGGATTTATGCGAATCAAGAAACACATTGTCACCATGAAGCCAAGCTTTCTGCTGATCTGCTGCGCTTGGCTGTCGCTCTCGGCGTTGGCGCAATCCACGTTCAGCACTCTAGTCGGCACTGTCACCGATCCGAACGGCGCGGTCGTTTCGGGCGCGACGGTGACCGTCACCAACAACGGCACGACGGCCACGCGCACGGCGACGACCGACAGCGTAGGCAACTACATTATCCCCAACCTGGATTCGGGTGATTACCAGATCGCCATCGAAGCGAAAGGCTTTCGCAAAGTGAATGTGCAGTCGGTCAAACTGCTGGCGCGCGAAACCATCCGCATTGATTCGCAACTTGTAGTCTCAGGGACGACAGCAGAGACCGTTACCATTACAGCGGGCACGACGATCACCACCGAAACGCCGACCATTGCCGTGACCAAGACCAGCCGTGAACTGCTGGAACTGCCCGTGACATTCCGGGCTTCAGGATCAACCAGCCCGATCTCGACTCTGGCGACGCAGCCCGGCGTGCAGATTGACAACAGCGGCGGATTGTCCCTCGCGGGCAGCCAGCGTTACTCGACTTCAGTAACGATTGACGGCATCAGCACCGTTTCGGTGCGCAGTAACGGCCCGATCAGTGAATTGTTCCCATCGGTCGAAAGCATCGCCGAGATTCGCGTCAGCCAGATCAACAACAACGCCGAATTCGCGCAATCCGGCGACATCACGACGATCTCTAAAACCGGCACGAACAGTTTTCACGGCGCGGGCTTCCTGTATCACCAGAACAGATCGCTGGATGCGACCAATCCCTTCACCACGCCCAATGCCATCACAGGCATCCGCCCCAAACCATTCAAAGTCTCGAACGATTTCGGCGTCACGGTGGGCGGGCCGGTCAGGATTCCTTACCTTTACAACGGGCGCGACAAGACTTTCTTCTTCGCCACGTATGAAGGCGCGCGGCTGCGCCAGCAAACTCAGCGCACGTTCAGCGTGCCGCCGACGGCCTGGCGAACGGGCGATTTTTCTTCTATCACAACGGCAGTCAAGGACCCGCTAACAGGATTGCAGTTCCCTGGCAACAAGATTCCGGCCAACCGCATCAGCCCGGTGGCAACAGCAACGCTGAGCTTGTTCTATCCGCAACCGAACACCGGAGCGGCCACGGCCACGTCAAATAACCTGAGCCAGCTTTTCCCCGCGCCGACCGACAGCAATCAGTTTGACGTGCGGATAGATCAGAACCTGTCGGAGCGCCAGAGCATCTTCGGGCGCTACACGTGGAAAGACATCAAAGCGGAAAGTTTTGAAAGCGGCATCCTGCCGCCCATCGGCGCGATTCAAAGGCCGCAAAAGGTGTGGGCTTTCACCGGCGCTTACAACTTCAGCATCCGGGCAAACCTGTTCAACGAATTCAGAGGCGGGCTGTCTGGGCGCAATGTGTTGAAGGACTTCGGCAGCAACGGCGCGGACATCATCAAGCAGCTTGGCCTGCAAGGCTTGAGTGCAAATTTGCCGAAAAGCCCGGGAGTGCCGGACATTGCCATCACCGGCTTCACCACCACTGGCATCAGCCGCGGCTTTACGACGACGGATCGCACTTACCAGTTCCTGGATAATGTGACGTGGACAAAAGGCCGTCACACGGTAAAAGGCGGCGTTGATTTTCGGCGGCTGAGCACGACCGATCTGCTCTCGTTCACGACGGGGGATGATTTTGGCACTTTCACTTTCGACGGAACTGTCACCGGCACGGGCGGCAACGGCGTCATCGGCCACCCGTTCGCGGCCTTCCTGCTGGGCATTCCTGACCGCACGCAATATGCGGTTACGGGGCCGGACATTGACGGCACGGTCTGGCATCAAGGCTTCTTCATCCAGGACGATTGGAAAGTCTCACCGCGCCTGACTTTGAACCTCGGCCTGCGCTACGAACTGCATCCGCCATTCAAGGAGAAGAATTTCAACATCACCAACTTCGACCGTAAAACTGGCAATGCGATTGTGCCGAATGAAGAGGCACGCCGGGCCGCTTCGCCCGGCTTCGTGGCTTCAATCGGCACCAGCAAAGTCGTGACGGCAGCGGAAGCAGGCGTGCCCGAAACACTGCGCACAACCGATTACAACAACTTCGCGCCGCGTTTTGGCTTCGCTTATCGCCCGTTCAACAACGCGAAGACGGTGGTTCGCGGCGGTTATGGCATCTACACGATCTCGATTCTCGGCTCGGTCTTCTACTCGCTGACGGGCGTGCATACGTCGGACGTGCGCGCGTTCAGCAACCGCTTCGATGCGAACCGCGTCCCGCTGTTCCAGTTCCCGCTGGCTTTCCCCAGCGGCCCGGGAGCAGTCGCCAGCGTCGGCTCGCAGGATTTCCGCACGGCCAATCAGCAGGATTACGCCGACCCCTACAATCAGCAGTGGAACCTGACTTTCGAGCAGGAGGTCGGCTGGGACACGTCGTTCCGGCTGACTTACAACGGGCAACACTCCGTCAAATTGTCGGTCGGCCCTGACCTGAATCAAGTGCCGACCAACACCGTGGGCTTTGCGACGGCGAATCTTTCGCGGCCCTATCCCAACTGGAACATTATCTTCACGCGCGACAACGGCGGCACGGCTAACTTTCACGGCCTGACGGCGGAAGTGAACCGGCGTTTGGCCAAGGGGCTGCAATTCACGAGTTCCTGGGCGTGGTCGAAGAATCTGTCCGATGCCGAAGGCGCAACGTCAGGCAGTTTCGGCGCCGAGAACGGCCCGCGCCTGCTGAACCGGTTCAACCGTCATGCCGACTACGGCAACCTGGGGTTCACGCGCCGCCATCGCGCGCTGACGACCTTCATCTGGGAGGTCCCGGTCGGCAAAGGCCGCTCGTACCTCGGCGGCGCACACCGCGCGGTGGATGCGGCGCTGGGCGGCTGGCAAGTGTCCGGCATCGTGCTCTTCCAGACGGGTGTCTACCTGACGCCGACTTTCACCGGCACTGATCCGTCGGGTACGGGCGCATCTCGCCGTGCCTCGCAACGGCCCGATGTGGTGGGCGATCCGACTCCCGCGGAGCAAACTAGCGCCGCTTGGTTTACCCGCGCTGCCTTTGCCGCGCCAGCCAACAACATCGGGCGATATGGGTACGCCAGCGTCGGCAGTCTGGTCGGACCCGGTACCCGAAACTTCTCGATGGGTTTGGCGAAGAAGTTCCGCTTCACCGAACAGACCGGCTTGCAGTTCCAGGCCGACTTCTCGAACGTCTTCAACCATCTGAATCTGGGCAACCCCAGCACCAACACGTCATCTTCTGCATTCGGCACGATCACCGGCACGCAGACGGCTGAAGGCAGCGGGCCGCGCGTGATTCAGTTGGGCTTGCGCCTGTTCTTCTAAAAATAAATCAAAAGGCAAAAGGGCGGCGCTCGCTTCTCTCGCTCGAAAGAAAAACGTGCTGCCCTTTTGCCTTTTGATAGTTGCCTTTTGATTTTTCCGATGACTAACCTTCACCACGACGCAGGTCCCGACGCTAATAATGACTCACAGGAACTGGGCAAGCTGGGTTATGCACAGGAGCTGTTTCGCACGATGGGCGGGTTCTCAAACTTCGCCATCTCATTTTCCATCATCTCGATTCTGACCGGCGCGGTAACGCTGTACGGCCACGGGCTGAAGATGGGCGGCCCTGCGCAAATGTCGCTGGGCTGGCCGCTGGTTTCGCTCTTTACGCTGGCAGTTGTTTGCAGCATGGCCGAACTGGCAAGTGCGATTCCTACTTCGGGCGCGATGTATCACTGGTCATGCAAGCTTGGCGGCAAAGGCTGGGGATGGTTCACCGCGTGGTTCAATATCGTTGGCCAGATAGCGGCGATTGCCGGAATTGATTATGGCTGCGCATTGTTTGTCACGCCGCTGCTGGGGCTGGACGCGACAACGAAGAATCTGCTGATTGTCTATGCCGCGATTTTGCTGTCGCACGCGGTGATCAATCACTTTGGCATCCGGCTGGTTTCCTGGCTCAACGATTTCAGTGTGACGGTTCATATCATCGGCGTAATTGTGATTGTCGGAGCGTTATTTTTCTTCGCGCCGAAACAACCGGCCAGTTTTTTCTTTGCCCGCATCACCAGCAACACAGAGGGTTATTCGTACTGGTGGGCGTTTATTATTGGATTGCTGCAGGCGATGTGGACGTTCACTGGATATGACGCGTCGGCCAGCGTTTCAGAAGAAACCGTTGATCCGCGCCGCCGCGCGCCTTGGGGAATGGTTCTGGCCGTTGTGGTGTCGAGCGTGGTTGGCTACCTGCTCTTGCTGGCGCTGACGCTGGCGATCAAAGACATTCCGTCGGTGTTGGATCATCCGCCGGAGGTGGTTACCATTCTGGTGGCCGCATTGGGCCAGCGTGCGGGGACGTTGTTTTCAGCATTGGCAGCGATGGCAATGTGGTTTTGCGGCTTGTCGGCGGTGACTTGGTCATCGCGCGTCCTGTGGGCTTTCGCGCGTGACAACGGCCTGCCTGCATCGCGCGTTTGGCGGCACGTCAGCCAGAAGCATAAGACTCCGGCGCCAGCCATCTGGCTTTGCGTCACAGCGGCACTGTTACTGGTTGTTTACGCTGCAATGCGGGCGCTGAGACATGGCGATGATGGCTTTTTCATAGATCAGCAGGTATACCAGCGCGCGTATGCGATGGTCACCTCGATCAGCACTATCGGGCTATACATCTCCTACATCCTGCCGGTCTGGCTGGCCTGGCGAGCGCGGGTTTCAGGAGTGCAGCTAGAACGCGGGCCGTGGCATTTGGGCCGCTTCAGTCCGGTGGTCAACGTGATTGCGATTCTGTGGGTGATCTTTCTGTGCGTGATTTTGAGCATTCCTGACCATCAATTGACCGGCAAAACCATTACCGCTTTTGGGTTGTTATTGGGCTTATGGTATTTGCTACGCGAACGGCGTCGTTTTAGAGGGCCGACGTGGGCTTCAATACGATACGAGCGATCAGGTGATTTGTAACGCGCGCTTTTCAGGAGCCAACCCGGTCGCTATCGCTCCCAGTACCGTATCGAAGCAATCGAAGCAATTGCGGATTGGAAAACGAGTGTGTTATTGATGCCTTGTCTTTTCAGCAACAACTTGTTGAAGAGCTGTCTTACCCCTTTCATCACATCCAAAAAAAGAAATTATAGACAACACCCACCAAAGCACCGGAGAGGAAGATGATAAGAAACTACCGCCCCGTACTACTGTTTTTCTGTGTCTTGATCGCGGCCTGCAATGGATCTTCATCCGGGCCGGCTTCGCCAACGCCAGCGGCTGAATCAGCGAAACCGCTGCCTGATGTCAGCGCGATGATTCGGCGGATGACAACTCAGGACGGATGCAAAGATTTCACATCCGAAATGCGAATGACGGCGGAGAATGCTGACGGCAAGCGCGACCAAATCGAGTTTCGATTGCAGCGTAAAAATAACGCCGATGGCGCTTCCACTTTTCTGGCCGTACTCTCGCCGAAAGAGGAGTCGAACAAAGCTATTCTGGCCGTTGAAAAAGCCGACAAGCCGACAGAAGCATTTTCATATCTGGCCGGATTGAAGAAGCTGGCCAAGATGGATTCCTCGCGCCAGCTTAACTTCCGCGGGGCCAAGGTGACGGTGCAGGAACTGCTTGGGATGGAACTGGACAAATATACGCATAACGCTGGCGAGCGGGAAGCAGGACAGGGCGAACCGCTCATCAAAGTTGTATTTAAAGCAAAGCCAGACCTGGGACTCGCATTTCCGGCCATTACTGGATACTTCCGCGAAAGCGACCAAACGCCTGTGCGTTTTGATCTGTTTGGCGACAACGGCGAGATGGCCAAAAAGGTGGCCATCGAAGAGGTGAAAACCATCCAGAATCATCTGACCATTACGCGCGTGGCGATTGAAGATCTGGCGCAAAAACTGAAGCTGAAATTGGAGACGCGCAAGATCGAATACGATCGCAGCCTATCCGACAAAATCTTCACCGAAGATTACCTGAAAAACTTTATTACCGGCGCAAGCCAGCGCGTGGACGGGGGCAAGTGAAAACAGGTGAATGGATGACTCAATTCGTCGTTCACCGCCCGCGCGTGACAATCGCCATCGTGATTGCGGTGACCGCCGTTTTTGCCTTTGGCCTGCGCCGGGGCTTGGAATTGGATGTCTCGCCGCTTTCGTTTGTCGCGCGCAATAGCCAGGAGCGACGCGATTTCGCTGAAGCCCGCAAGAATTTCGGCGCGGATGATTATCTGTTGATCGCTGTCATCTGCCCTCCGCAAGAAGACATTTTCTTTGCGGCAAATCTCGACCGGCTGCGAACGCTTCACCGAAAGATTGAGCGCACGAGCGGCGTGGTCGAAGTGCTGAGCCTGGGCAATGTGCCCTACGCACGCAGCCTGTTTGATGCGGCAGGCAAAGCGGACGGCGCATCGCTGGAAAAGCTGATCCCTGAATCGCTTCATGACAGCCAGCGGCTGGCTGAAGCGCGGGCTGCGGCCACCAACGACCGACTGTACGTTGGCAATTTGGTTTCGGCGGATGCAAAAACCGCCGCGCTGAATGTGTTGCTTAACTCCGAATTACCCACCAGCAAGCGTCACGAAATCACGCGGCAAATTTATGACCTGACGAATCAAGCGGGCTTTCAGGCAACCTATTTCACAGGCGATCCTTTCTCTCAATGGCAGGCGACCGAGGCGCTAAAAAAAGACCTGAAGATTTTTCTTCCCCTGACGATTTTTCTGATCGCATTGTTGTTGTGGCTCTGTTTCCGGTCAACCGTAGCCATTGTGCTGCCGCTGATGACGATTGGCATCGGGTTAATCTGGCTGCTTGGCCTAATGGCTTTCTTCAGGGCGCACTTTACGATTTTGGCATTGATGCTGCCGACGCTGATGCTGGCGATTGGCTGTTCGTACATGATTCACGTGTTGAATCAGATTGGGATTGCCTGCGGTGAGCGTGAGCTTGGGACAGAAAAGCTAACTGCAATCGAAGGGGCTATGCGGATTATCAATTTGCCGGTGATTGTTTCGGCGCTGACAATCATCGCCGGATTTCTGTCGCTGGCCTTTACGGAAGTTCCTTCGATTCGCACCACGGCGATTTATGCGGCGATTGGCGCGGCATTCACAATGATGCTGTCGCTGACGTTCATCCCGGCGGTGCTGGCGGTGTTGCCTGCTCGGTCGAATGCATTTCGTTCTGGGCATTCAGGCGGGGGCGGTCGTTCTGGCACGGCCAATCAGCCGGGCGGAATGGTCAGACTGCTGGAGCGGACTGGGCATTGGGCGACCTCGCATCAAAGATTGCTTTACGTGTTGACGGTGATCGTCGTCGTTGTCAGTTTGATCGGTGTTTTCCGCATCAAGATTGAGATTGATTACTTCAAGTTTTTCAAGCCGCACAGTGAGACGCAAGTGGGCTTATCCGAAATCAGCCAGCG
>JBDSAM010000355.1:0-6197 GCA_039922135.1 Blastocatellia bacterium | reverse complement strand
GCAACTTCAAAATTTAATTTGGCGGATCAAACGATTGAATATCGTTCGTCGCGGGCGCGACGAACGTTGGATCTATTGATTGCAATTCCGGCGACAATTCTACTGTTACCGGCCTTCGCTCTTATTGCCATCTGGATCAAGCGTGATTCGCCCGGCCCAGCTCTCTTTCTACAAGAGCGAGTGGGACGTGGCGGCTTTCCTTTTCGCATCTTCAAATTCCGCACGATGGTGGTTGACGCTGAAAAGCGTGGAACGCAGATAACTATCGGGCGCGATCCCCGCATTACTCGCAGCGGTCATTTCCTGCGCAAGTACCGGTTCGACGAACTTCCCCAGCTTTTGAACGTCCTGAAAGGCGAGATGAGCATCGTCGGCCCGCGTCCTGAAGTGCCGCGCTACGTCGCAATGTACACAAACGAGCAGCGGCAGATTCTGGCCTACCGTCCTGGCATTACCAGTCCGGCATCCATTGACTTCAGTAACGAGAACGAACTTCTTGCGCAGCATCTAGACTCGGCCTACTCAAATGACCCTGAAACCTACTACCACACCCAACTGATGCCGGCGAAGATCGGCAAAGATCTGCACTATTCGCGTCAAGCGACCGTCCGGAGCGATTGCGTGATCATTGCCAGGACAGTTGCGCGACTTCTTCATTTTCATTGAAATCGCAGTTGTCAGTCTGTATCCCGTCAAGTAAGATGCGCGGCGTTGCCTGCCTCCTCGCCTTTGCGCATCCCTTATTTGACTTCTCCGGCTCGTACGCGAGACCGATGAAGGATCAATCGAATGAGTTTGAGCAAGCAGTTTCTTCCGCAATCCACTGAATCTGTTTTTGTGGCCAAAACGAAGCCGGACTTTTACCAGCGGGTAAGCTCAATGCTGCCGAAAATCGTGATGAAACCCTGGGTTCAGAATTACATGCTCAGCCGCAGCACGCAGATGGGGCTGGACGCGCTGATTGTGCTGGTATGTTTTGTGCTGGCGCACGTGTTGCGGTTCGATGGATGGCCGCCGGGCGTGGATGGGCAACGCATGATCTTCGCATTGCCGTATCTGGTAGTGCTTCAGCTTATCGTCAACAATCTGATGGGGCTTTATCGTCGTATCTGGCGCTACGTCAGCATTCCCGACGCAATCCATTTGGGGGGAGCCGTTGGCCTGATCTCGATTATTTTACTCGCGCTGCGTTTGGTCATTGCCTATGACCGAAGCTTATGGGTGTTTCCGATTGGCACGATCGTTATTGATTTTATGTTAGCGACGTTTGGCATGCTTGGCGCGCGCCTACTGTGGCGAATGGTTTGCGAAAACGCTGCGCGCGCAAAGGTGCAAGCCAAAGGCATCAGGCATCGCACGTTGTTGGTTGGCGCGGGCGACGCGGGAATTATGACCGCGCGCGAAATTACGCGCCGCCGTGACCTGGGCTTTCACGTTTGCGGCTTCCTGGATGATGACGCCAGCAAGCTGAATACGGTCATTCAAGGAGTTTCCGTGCTCGGCACGACTTCATCGTTGCCACAGATTGTCCGCCAGCATAATGTTGATCAGGTCATCATTACGATGGCCAACGCCCGCCGCAAAACCGTCCGCCGCATTCTGGATTTATGCGAAGAAGCCAAAGCACCCGTCAAGATCATTCCCGGCTTATATGAAATCCTGGGCAATCACGTCACAGTCAGCAACGTCCGCGCAGTTGAGATCGAAGACTTGCTGGGGCGCGACACCATTGACGTCGCGGCTTGGCTTGAAGGCAATCAAGGTTCCTATACCGGCAAACGCGTGTTAATCACCGGCGCCGGTGGTTCGATTGGCCGCGAACTATGCCGCCAGATTGCAACCCTTAACCCCGCAACCATCGTTGTGCTCGACAAAGACGAGAACTCGGTCTTTGAAGCCGAGCGCGAATTGCGCCTAGCGCTTCAGAAGAGTTTAAACAAAAAAATCGAGATCGTGCCTGCCATCTGCGATTTACGCGCGATGACGCGAATGCGCCAGGTCTTTGCCAAACATCAGCCACAAGTTGTCTTCCACGCCGCCGCGCATAAACATGTGCCGTTGATGGAGAGTAATGTCGCCGAAGCCATCGTCAACAATATTGTCGGCACACAGCAGTTGCTAGAATGCGCGGCGGAATTCAACGTCGAACGTTGCGTCATGGTTTCGACCGACAAAGCCGTCAATCCGACAAACATCATGGGCGCGACCAAACGCGTTTCAGAACTAATGTTCCAATCACAAGCCATGCGCCTGAACGGCAGCAGCCACTACTCCTGCGTGCGTTTTGGCAACGTGCTGGGCAGTCGCGGCAGTGTCGTGCCGATCTTCCGCGATCAGATCAAGAACGGCGGCCCCGTCACCATCACGCATCCGGATATCGAGCGGTACTTCATGACCATCCCCGAAGCGGCGCAGTTGATCATTCAAGCTGGCGCGCTGGGGCAACGCGGCGAAATCTTTCTGCTGGATATGGGCGAGCCGGTCAAAGTTGTCGAGCTTGCGAAAGATATGATTCGTCTGTCAGGGTTAACCCTCGGCGAAGACGTGGACATTGAATTTACCGGCTTGCGCCCCGGCGAAAAAATGAGGGAAGAATTACTGATTGCCGAAGAGGGCGCGGAGATGACTTCGTACGAGAAGATTTTCGTTGCGCCGCCATTGCAGTATGATTTCGCCCGTCTCGAAAGTTGGGTCGCTCAATTAACTGCCGCCGCCGAGGCAGGCGACGAAGAGGCGATCTACGAGATTTTTTACGCAATGGGCATCGGCTTCCATCCAACGCAGTGGAAGCCAAAAGAAAAGCCTGAATATACTGAGATGAAAGCAGCAGTTGGTGGTTAGTAGCCAATGGTCGGTGGTTGGTGGTAAGCGTTATGACTCCAGCCGCCACACTTTGGACACTAGCCACCGCCCACCCCTTACTCAACCACTGACTTATGCTCAAATACATTTTCTCGCTCCTGCTCCTGCCATTCGCCTTCTCTCTGGGCCTGCCACCGCAAGACGCTCTGAACCGTGAGAAGCAACAATTCAACATTGCCAATCCCAGCCAGCAAATCACCACCACCACACCCAAATCGCGCCGCAATATTGGGCGCTTCTTCGGTAAGCTGCGCGCCGGCCGGCCTGTCACAATCGCTTATATCGGCGGGGCTGTCACTTCAGGATTGGGCGCAAGCAACAGCGAAAAGGCTTCTTGCCGCGCGCTGGTCACGGCTTGGCTGCGGCAACGTTTTCCCAAAGTCGAAATCACCGAAATCAACGCGGCGCTGCCAACCACCGGCTCGCTTTATGGAACAATGCGCGCACGCCGAGATGTGATTGCACAGAAGCCCGACCTAGTCTTCGTTGAATTCGCCGCCAACGATGCCAACGACGATGAAGCCCCAGTCAAGAAAGCCATCGAAGGATTGCTGCGTCAGTTGCTGATCGTCCCGCAGCCGCCCGAAGTTGTCATGCTTTACGCGCCGAATGCCAAACGCACCGCGCGCATTGAATGGCACGACACTATGGCCGCGTATTACCAGGTTCCAGCAGTCAACCTGCAAGAAAAAGCGCTGGCGTTGATTGAAGCCGGAAAGACAACCGCTGCGGCGCTATGGAAAGACGGAGCCAATCCAACGGATGTGGGGCACAAACTCTACGCCGAGATGATCATGGCCTTTCTGGCCGAGCAGGAAAAACTTGAAGCATCGCCCATTGCCCGTACGTTGCCGAACCCGATGATCAGCGACGAAATGAATTACGGCGAACTCAAGGCCTTCGCTGAAATTAAGCCGCTGAAAGGCCAGGAAGCTAGCTGGAAAGAGGAACCAAGCAACGACCGCGCAATGCCGTCCGCGCTGATGTCCAGCGACAAAGCCAATTCGCAAATTGAGTTCTATTTTGAAGGCACGGTCGTCGGCATCACATATCGCGCAGGACAGGATGCCGGAATCATCGAATGTCTGATTGACGGTAAGCCTGCTCCCGCGCCACTGGGCAAGATTGATGGATACAGCAGCACCTCACAACTCGTTGCCCGCATCATCAGCGGGCTCTCTACCGGCGAACACAAACTGACTGTCCGCGTCGTTGGCGAAAAGAATCCGAAAAGTACCGGTCATCACGTGCGGCTGGGTTACCTGATCGTCGGCGGGCAACGGCCAGAAAGGCTGTAATGATTTCGCCGGATCAGCGCCCTTCGCCGCGTTGATCCGGCACATCCTGTTTTTGACCGTAACCGTTTCCTCCTTCCATTCGTCTTCGCTCACATCAATTCAAAAACTCAACTCACTAAACCCAGAGGTAAGAATGTGCGTTAACTGAAGAGAGCTTCTTCGGTTTTCCGCTGATCAGCCCTCCGGGTTTGAGTAAGGATCAATCATCAAAATCACAATGATAAAAAAACTTTTTGTACTGATTATCATGCTGTTGCTGCTGATTCCCATCAATAACAGCAAAGGTCAAGCGCCAGGAACATCTGATTTGCGCAACGCGACTGATGCATGGGATCAAGGGAACTACCGCACCGCGTTGCGCGATTACCTGCGGCTATTGCAAAGCGCATCGGGCGATCAGTTCGTTGAAGCAATTGCGAAACAGACTGGCGAGTTATTCCAAACGGATGAGATCACGACTGACGGACGGCTCCCGCGCTTGAGTCCCGACGGCAGTCTGATTGTTTACGAAGCCGGCAACGCGCCGAATGTCATCACCCGGCTGGTTTCAATCTCAACCGGACACGCCGCCCTGGCCGAATTGCCTGGAATCGGCGCGGCAATCTCGCCTTCTGGCAAAAAGGCCGCCTACCTAAAGCTGCCGCAAAACGAAGAGTTCAAGAAAGCGCAAGCTGCGCTCGACGCTGCACAAGGGATCGCGCGCGGCGCGGCGCTTCAGACACTGAACTACCTGCAAGCCAAGTATGCGACCGTTGTCCTGCGCGATTTGAAAACGCAGCAGGAGACTGAGTTGGCCACTGGCGGTCTGCTTAAATCCACGCTCGTGTTCGGCCCACATAATGGAGACGATGAAACTGTCTACTTCGTCGGCGCGCGCGAAGGCGAAGCCATGCGCAACGACATTTACGCAATCAAGGCAAATCCTCAACCCGGCAGCGTGCCAGTCAGCGTAACCGATAGCGACGGCTTTAAGACTGCGCCCATCATTGATCCGTCGGGGAAAGTGCTGCTGGTTTCGATTCCAATTTCGAATCCCTTCCCTGCACCGCGCCCCGCCGAAAACCGCAATCCGAATGCAGCCGGTGGCCAAGGGCAAGCAGGCCCTGGTGGCGGTGGTGGTGGTGGCGGCGGACAGCAATTCGGGGCGAATAAATTTGGCATCGTTGATCTGGCCACGCGCAAAGTGACCGCGACCAGCGGCACCGCCTTCACGCTGTCGAATGACGGCTCTTCGGTTGTGTATCTGACGCGGGCCGGCCAGGAAAACAGCTTGATGCTGATGCCCATTGGCAGCGAGCCTGCAACCGTACTGAAAACAGCGGATCGAATTGATGCGCCTGCCTTTTCACCGGATGGCGGGCGGTTGGTCTATCAAAGGATGGCGCGCGAAGATTGGGAGCTGTACTTAATTGGGCGTGATGGCAAGAACGAAACGCGTCTGACACGAGACATTCAACACGACATCCTGCCGCGCTTCATCGCGAAAGATCGTTTAATTGGACTGATCGGTGAGCCGCGACATCGCCGCGCGTATCTGTACGACCTGACCACCAACACGCGCACACAGCTTTTCCATAACAACACGGTGCGCACGATCTCGCCCGAATACATCTGGGTGCCAAGCCCCGATGGAACAAAAGTGATGATTCAGGCTGACCGCGATGGCGACACAGTTTCGACGGAACGCGGCGTGTATGTGGTCAACCTGGATCGCAAGGTCACAAAGGCTGATCTGATCGCGCGCCTGGAACGCAATCTGGCCGCTGAAACGGCGCTGTATGACGAAGGCCAGCGTGTCTTTAAGCCAATTGCCGCTGACGTGCGTCGCGTGTTGGAACAGGCGTCAGTCAATCGAATCTACGATCACGAAAAGACGCTCTTCGAGTTCGACTCCAAACACATCTCACGCCCCGGTAATAAACAGGCGATTGACTATCTAACTGCTGCCTACAAATCGTTCGGTTACGAACCGGAGCAGCAGTGGTTTGAGCTTCGACAGGCGCTGGGCGGCAAAACCGCCAACGTCATCGCTAAGCT
>JBDSAM010000354.1:0-4513 GCA_039922135.1 Blastocatellia bacterium | reverse complement strand
CTGCGATCCAGCAGTGCGGCGACAGTGATCGGTTCGTTTGCCTTGCCCTGAACTTCGCGCTGGTAGGGATTGCCTCCGCGCGTGATGCGGACGATATCTGCCAAAGTTTTTCTCCTTGTGAAGAGGGGGACGCATCCTGTCTGCGCCATCGTGTGCTACAACCTAAACGCTTGTGTTTGGAACGGAGAGTAAAGCTAAGGCAAAGGGGTGAGCGTGTCAATTATCGTATTCGTGATCGTTCCTTCGCCTGAAGAGTTTATAAATTGGAAGACCTGCGTTACATTTTTCCACGTTATGCCAAATCTGATTATCGGTTCGCGCGGCAGTAAACTGGCGCTGTGGCAATCCAACTGGGTCAAAGAACAACTTGAACGGCTTCACCCGGGCCTTGTGGTTGAGATTGAGATTATCAAAACCACCGGCGACAAACTAACTGAAGCTTCATTAACAATGATCGCGGGCAAGGGCGTCTTCACCAAAGAGATTGAAGATGCGCTGCTGGACCGGCGCGTGGATTTGGCCGTGCACAGCTTGAAGGATTTGCCGACCGTGCTTCTTGACGGCTTGCACATTGCGGCCATCACAGAGCGCGTTGATGTGCGCGATGCGCTTATTGTCGGCGTGCCGTTGCGCGGCAAGGTGAAGACGGTTCGTGAACTGCCGCAAGGCGCGCGGGTCGGAACCAGCAGCCTGCGGCGGCGATCGCAGTTGCTACACCTGCGGCCCGATCTGAACATCATCGAACTACGAGGCAATGTGGATACGCGGCTGCGCAAACTGGACGATGGGCAGTACGACGCGATCATTCTGGCTTCGGCGGGATTGATCCGGCTGGGATTGGGCGAACGCATCTCGGCCAAAATCAGCTTGAACGAAATGCTGACCGCGGTCGGCCAGGGCGCGCTGGGCATCGAAGCGCGCGTTGACGATCAGCGGACGAACCTGCTGCTCGAAGCCTTGAATCACTGGCCAACGCGATTTGCGGCGGAGGCTGAGCGTGCGGTGTTGCGCGAACTAGGCGGCGGTTGCGCTGTGCCAATCGCTGCATTTGGAATGGTGAAGGCGAGCCGGGGCAGTGAGAAGCTGATGCTTGATGCGTTGGTCGCAGATATCGATGGACGAAAGGTAATTCGGCAGAAGGCGAGCGGTTCGCCGCACGCGGGCGAAGAGATCGGCGCACAATTGGCGGAAAAGTTAGTTGCGGCTGGCGCGCGGGAGTTGTTGGCGCGGGTTAATGTCGGCGTTGGGCAAACTGTCAGTTTGCCTCAGTCTGATGAAGGGCTATCGGGTCGCCAAGAGATTGCTTTCCACGCGAGGCAAATTGACAGCTTGCCCAACGCCGCCGAACTGTCGCTTGAACTGCCGCTGTTGGGGCGGCGCGTGATGCTGACCCGCGCGCCGAAACAGGGCAGCGAAATGACGAAGATGTTGCAAAAACTGGGCGCGGAAGTTGTCGCTTGCCCAACCATTGAGATCAAACCGCCAGCCAATTGGGAACAGCTTGACTATTCGCTGATTCATTTAAGTTGGTTCGATTGGCTGGCATTCACCAGCGCCAACGGTGTCGAATATTTCTTGCAGCGGCTGGACGAACTGGGGCATGGGCGTGCTGAACTGATGTCGCACCGGGTTTGCGCTGTGGGCCGCAAGACGGCTGAAAAATTGAAGAGCGAGCAGATCACCGTAGACCTTATGCCGGAACGGTTCACGGCGGAATCACTGGTTGAAGAATTCATCAAACGATTCGGTGTAGGCCAGCGGCTGCGCGGCGCGCGAATGTTGCTACCTGCGTCAAAAACTACGCGCGATGTGATTCGCCCGGCAATGGAAAAGATTGGCGTCTATGTCGAAGTTGTCGAGACGTATCAGACCGTGCTGCCTCAAGCTTCCGGCAGCGAAGTGATGAAGCTGATGCGCGAAGCCAAAAGCGATTACATCATCTTCACCAGTCCCTCAACGGTTGAGAATCTGGCAGCGATTCTGGAAACAGATCATCTGACGCCATTGGTGGCTGGGGCGCGCATCGCCTGCATCGGGCCCGTGACGGCGGCGGCCGCTCGGTTGCATGGACTGGAAGTTCACATTCAACCGAAAGAACACACCGGCGAGGCAATCGTGCAGGCGCTGGCGGCGGACAGCCTGCATCACTTGCGGCAGTGATTTGCATCCCGTGTATTTTGATTTAGACTACGCGCGCTTCGGGATTGGCGCTTCATCAAATCACAAATCAACCGACCAATCTGCTAATCCGTATGCAAGCTTGAGCTTTCAGCATTGAACTGAAGAGATCGAACAAGAATCCATGACATTCTGCAAAAGCTGTGGCAACAAATTAACTGCGGGTGCAGGCGCGTGTGATGCCTGTGGTTCAGCCGTCGTCGCCGAGATGCCTATGCCATTGAATCCTTCATCAGCCGAGACCAATTCGGGACAGGATCATATGAAAACCCGCATTACGCCTTCGTCTGAAAGTGGAGAGAGCGCGGGCAACACCGCCGGACAAGTGCAGCCTATCGGATTGCAGGTCGGGCGCGTGCTGGGCGGGCGTTATCAGCTTGATTCATGCATCGGCAGCGGCGGAATGGGTGAAATCTATCGCGCACGTCGGCTGCATATCGGCGACACAGTAGCCGTCAAGGTGTTGCGTCCCGATGTGATCGGCAACGAAAAGACCCGCCAGCGTTTTTACCGCGAAGCCCGCGCCGCGGCTATGCTTCATCATCCCAACGCCGTCGTTATCCACGATTTCGGCGAAGACACGGACGGTACGGCTTACATCGTCATGGAGCTGTTGGTCGGGCGCAGCGTCCGGCAACTGCTGATTGACGAAGGCACGATTGATCCGGCGCGCGCTTACGGCATCATCCGCCAAGCGGCGGCGGCGCTGGACGCGGGACATCGCAACGGCATCGTTCACCGCGACATCAAACCCGACAATATCTTCCTGCTTGATTCTCACGACAACGCTGATCACATCAAGATTCTGGATTTCGGCATCGCCAAATTGCAGGACAAGGCGCTTGATTCGATCAGCCTGGAAGAGCAACGGCTGACCAACGTCGGCACGATTATCGGCACACCGCATTACATGTCGCCGGAACAGTGCCAGGGCGAAGAGGCCGACGCGCGTTCTGATATTTACTCGTTGGGCGTTGTGCTTTATGAATTGCTGACTGGTGTTGTGCCCTTCATGGCCAAAACGCCGACCGGCGTGGCGATCAAGCACGTGACCGAACAGCCGCGCAGTCTGCGCGAACTTAATCCGGCCATCAGCCCGGCCATTGAAAGTGCTGTGTTGCGCATACTGGAAAAAGAGCCGAGCGCCCGCCCGCAAACGGCGCTTGATGTGGCGCGCGAATTCGAAAGCGCCCTTCGCCGCGAGAGCAAGTATGAAGGCTCGACCGAAAGATTCATCACCACCGGCGAGCGTGATGCAGCGGCCAACGCGATTACAGACGAACATCATGGAACTGAAGTTATGCCGAGAGCGGCAGACACCGGCAGCCATCAAAAGATCGAAACTCCGCCGCGCAGTTACGATACATTCATTGCCGATGCCGTCGGAACAGAATTGCTTTTACAATCAGGCACAGAACATATTTCACCGCTCGCAACAGAAATCCTGCCGGCGGGTATGCCCACTGGGCAACAGAAGCCAGTAAAGTCGAAACCGGAACCGGCGAATTCAACGCAAGCGATTTCGCCAGCTGCACCTCTCCCCGAACCTATCCCGCCGGTAACAGTATCTGCGCCTAACGCAAAACCAAAACGGCCACCTGCAGAAAAACCGTCGGCGGAAAAACCACAGGCGGAAACACCAATTGACCCATTGAGCACAGATCCGTTCGGTCAAACTCAGGGATTGAGTCAGCAGCAAAAAGAGAAAGAAGCAACTCATCGCGTCACTGCCGCAGTCAGCGCCGCGAAAACAACGTCGGCGCCAGCGAAATCTCGTTTACCTCTTTTTGTCGGCGTTGGAGGATTGCTGCTGTTGCTAGCTGTGTTGGGCGCTTGGTTTCTGGGCGGCGGCAAAGAGAAAGTGGAAACGCCATCAAGTTCAACAAATCGTCCATCGCCTACTTCAGCCGTTACCCCGTCTTCCTCAACAGATTCGCAATTCCCGTCTCCAACGTTGGCCGCGCCGGAAGGGATGGTCTATGTGATTGATGGAGTGCTGCGCCTGGGGCGCGAGGACGGCGAAGAGAACGAGCGTCCCGCACACATCGTCACCATCAAACCCTTCTTCCTGGATCAAACAGAAGTCACCAACGAGCAATATCAAAAGTTTGTCGCGTCTGGCCATTCAGCGCCTCCTTCATGGAGCACCGGCAGTTTTCCGGCGGGCAGCGAAAAACTGCCGGTGACAGATGTTACATGGGAGGACGCTACTGCTTATGCGGAATGGGCTGGGAAGCGGCTGCCGACGGAAGAAGAATGGGAATTTGCCGCGCGTGGTCTGAATATCAAGTACCTCTATCCATGGGGCGAAGACTGGCTGGATAACGCCGCCAAT
>JBDSAM010000353.1:0-9303 GCA_039922135.1 Blastocatellia bacterium | reverse complement strand
CATCTTGCGCGCGGCCTTCTTGTGGGGGTTATCGTCTTTCTCGAACTCCATCTGTCCATTGGTTCGGACGTGGCAGTCCGCGCAGACCATGCCAAGCGATGCGCTGATGTAGTTCATCATCGGGCGCATCTGCGAAGCGGGCACACCTTTCAGCGCCTGAATGTTCTTATACCGCTGCTCCATCGTCTGTTCGGTGGGTGATTCGCTGCTCTGCGCCTGCGCCGGCGGAGCTATCTGCGCCGTCGCAGGCGCAAATCCTTTTGACAGCATCAACGCTGCTGCTGTGAGCGTAATGCAAATAATTAAACTTTTGATCTTTTGGTTGATCACGTGCTGTTCCTCCTGATTACTAGGTTCACTAGATTGAGTTGGTATTGGGAAACCAGAAATGAGTCGGACAATGTAAAAGAAGACGTGCCAAGATGAAAGGCCATCAGGTGTTCTCATCTGATTCATCAAAATCTACTCAACAATCTGTTTCTGGACGATGTGCTGACGATGTTCGAACGCAAAGGCTGGAAGCTGGTCAATGCTGAGGGCGCTTTTACTGATCCGATCTTTTTGTCCGAGCCGAAGATTTTGCCCACTGGTGAAAGCCTGATCTGGGCGCTGGCCAAAGAATCGAAGAAGTTCTACAGCTCGTTGCGCTATCCAGGCGAAGACGGAGATTACGAAAAGACGAAGATGGATAATCTCGTATTGTGAATTTGAATGAAGGCCGATGGCGGCCTTCGTCGTGTTTTACTCATAACGCAGCGCCACCATCGGGTCTACTCTCGCAGCCTTACGGGCAGGGAAGTAACAAGCCAGCAGCGCGATAAAAGCCAATAACAGCGGCACACCAACAAACGTCAGCGGGTCGGTTGCGCTGACGTCGTACAGCAAAGTTTTCATCAGGCGCGTTAATGCCAACGCCGCAATCACTCCAATCGCCACGCCGACGGCAGCTAGTAGCATTCCACGCTTCACCACCAGCCGCAGCACATCGGAGCTTTGCGCGCCAAGCGCCATCCGCACGCCGATCTCGTGCGTGCGCTGCGTGACCGTGTAAGCCATGACGCCATAAATCCCCACGCCGGCCAGCAGCAGCGCCACGCAGGCGAAGACGGCCAGCAGCAACGTATTGAACCGAGCCCGCGCTATTGACTTTCCTATTAAGCTTTCCATCGTGGCCACGTCGGCCACGGGCAGTTCCGCGTCGAGCCTGCGGATGACGTTGCGCGCGGCGGAAGTAATCGCCGCGGCATCACCTTTTGTGCGAATAACAAAAGTCATGGAGTTGTAGGCCAGTTCAGGGTGCGGCCAGTAAGACATCGGCTGAATTTCCGCGTCCAGGTTCATGTGCTTCGAATCGCCGACGATGCCTATGATCTCGCAAGGCTGGTTTTCATTCTTCATGTCAATCGTCACGCGCTTGCCCAGCGGGTCTTCGCCGGGAAAGTTTTTGCGGGCGAAGTCTTCGTTGACGACTACGACGTGGCGCATCTCGGTTGCTTCCTGGTCGGTGAACAACCGCCCGCGTTTAAGCGGAATCTGCATCGTGCGGAAGAAGTTCGCATCGGTCACGATCACGCCAGTCGTCAGTCCTTGTCCCGGCGGTAACTTCGGACGGCCTTCAATCTCCACGCCCGTTCCCGCATGCGGCGCGGCGAAGGGCAGGAAGCTGACAGCGCCAACGGCTTCGACACCGGGCAGCGGCTGCATCCCGACAATCGCCTGCCGGAAGAAATCAACGCGCTTGCGGTCGGTGTCGTACTTACGGCCCGGCAATCCCACCCTCATCGTCAGCACGTTCTCTGCATTAAAGCCCGGATCAACCGCTTGCAGCCGCGCGAAGCTGCGGATCAGCAACCCCGCGCCCACCAGGAGCACCAGCGCCAGCGCGACTTCAGCGACGACCAGCGCATTGCGCAGCCGGTGCGAACGCGCGCTGCCGCCGATGTTCTTGCCGCCCTCTTTGAGCGATTCCGTCAGATTCAACCGTGTTGTTTCAAACGCAGGAGCCAACCCGAAGATGACGCCCGTCAACAGCGAGACCCCCATCGTGAAGCCGAGTACCGACGCATTGATTTTCACCTGCGGCAGGTTGAGCAGTTCAGGCGGGCTTAAGCTCACTAACAGATCGGTTCCCCACCAAGCCAACACCAATCCAGCCGCGCCGCCCAAGGCGGCCAGCACCAAGCTTTCGGTCAGCAGTTGCCGGATGATGCGCCCGCGCGTTGCGCCCAGTGCCGCGCGCACGGCCACCTCTTTCTGCCGCGCCGCCGCGCGCACCAGCAGCAGGTTGGCCACGTTCGCGCAGGCAATCAGCAACACAAAACCAACCGCGCAGAGCAGGACAATCAGTGCCAGACGAACCTCGCCGGTGAACTGTGCGCGCAGCGGCACTGCGTTCACGCCCCAGTTTTTGTTGAAATCGTATTGCTGCTCCAACCGGCTGCCGATGACGTTCATCTCGGCCTGCGCCTGCGCCGGTGTGATGCCCGGTTTGAGCCGCGCCACGGCCATCGCGAACCGGCCACTACGTTGACGATTCGCGTCCGAGAGCTGCCAGGGCGACCAAATCTCGGCCATTTTGCGAGTCATCGAACCTTTCCTGATGTGCCAGTTGAAATCCGCCGGCATTACGCCCACCACCGTGGTTTCGTTGTTGTTCAAGATGATTTTTTGCCCAACCACAGCCGGATCGCCGCCGAAGCGCCGCTGCCACAACCCATAACCGAGCAAGACCACGCGCGGCGCTCCCGGCTTGCCGTCGTCCACAGTGAAAGTGCGCCCATGAATAGGATTCACGCCGAGCACCGAGAACAGATTCGAGGAAGCAATCTGTCCCGGAATCTCCTCCGGCTCGCCGCCGCTGGTCAGGTTGGCCGCCGTATCGAAGAACGTCGCCATATCCTCGAAGACGCGATTCTGTTCCTTCCAATCGAAGTAATTGCCCAGGTTGATCACATTCTGGTCATTCCCGCGTCGTTTATTATTTTCCCATACCGTCATCAAGTGGTCAGCATCGCGGTATGGCAACGCTTGCAGCAACACTGCATTGACGACGCTGAAGATCGCCGTGTTCGCGCCAATGCCTAATGCCAGCGCGACCACAGCAACGAAAGTAAACCCAGGTTGTTTCAACAACGCGCGCACGCCTTGTCGTAAGTCTTGCCATAGAGTTTCCATTGCAAATTCCTTTGACCAGCTTCAATTTAGATCTGAATTTCAAGAAAATATTTTTCCCACGAAAGTACACGAAGAACCACGAAGAAAACCAAACCGGCCCAGCATTAACGTTCTTTCTGCCTTCGTGTAACTTCGTGTGCCTTTGTGGGAGAAGTTCTTTTTCCTGATGCTATATTCTGATCGATGCCTGTTTCTGTGCCTGAACGTGAATTGTGATTTTGATTTTGCTTCCAATCAGTCCACGCCAGTAGCTGACGCCGAAATCGTGCCGGTCAATTTCTGTCACGGCCGTGTAATAGGCTATCTCTTCTCCCTGCGGTGATCGGCTGCAATCAACTTCCGTTACTGACAGGACGACCTCCCGGCCAATCCCCTTGATGGCCAGCGTCCCAGTAACGCGCAGCGTGTCGCGGTCTCTGCCTTTTTCGACGCGGGTGCTGCGGAATGTGATTTCAGGATTGGCCCCGGCATCCAGAAAGTCCTTCGATCGCAGATGCTCATCGCGCCGCTGGCTGCTGGTGTTTATACTGGCGGCTTTGATTGTTGCCGAGACTGAGGAACAGTGAAGCTCTGATTCGTGGCAGATAATGGTTCCCGCTACATCGGTAAACTGCCCCATGACAGTAAAGAAAATGAAGTTCTTGACGCTGAATTGAGCAGTCGTATAGCCGGGTTCAATGAACCAGTAAGTTTCTGAGCGATTGTTGATAACCTGTTGAGATTCCATTTTACCATCTCCAGCATTTCCGATTTCTTCAGCGGCCTTTTCATCAGACATACCAAACATCGTGCCACCTCAGTTGATTGACAGGATTTCGTTAAGTCACCAATTTGAAAAAGTTTGGCTAGATGGCCTTGCAAGAAGGCGATAGCAGGGTGTGCGCTTCTGGGAATTGAGAATCCCATTACCGTCTACGAGCTTTTAGGTAGTGTTGAGACAGGCAAAAGGCGGTGTTATGAATCTTTGCTTCCGTGCCCAGCCAAAACTATACTCGGCTTTATCCAGCAATTACTCACTTCGACTGCAATCATCAACATCCTATGAAACTATATTTGGTTCGGCACGGGCTAACAGAAGAGAATGCCGCGCGCGTTATTCAAGGCTGGAATCCGGGGAAGCTGTCTACCTTGGGAATCGAGCAGGCTGAGAAGCTGGCCGAACGGTTGAAGGACATTCAGTTCAACGCTATCTATTCCAGCGATTCAACCCGGGCGGCAGACACCGCGCGCATCATTGCGCGGTATCACGAAGCGCCAATAAATTTCACCGCAGCCTTGCGCGAACGCCATATGGGCATTTTTCAGGGCGGGCCTGCATTGGAGTTTGAACAAGCACAAACGCTGAGCGGCCTTTCACCAGCGGACTTCACGCCCGAAGGTGGCGAGAGCCTGGAAGAGCTAAGCCACCGCGCGATGTCGTTTGTACAAGGCCTGCGTGATCAGTATTGGCAACAAACAATTTTGCTAGTCGCGCATGGGCGCTTGAACAGTATGTTGCTGGCCGCAGCTTCCAGGCTGAAACCTGAAGACGCATTGACGATTAAACAAACTAACACCTGCGTGAACATACTGGAATGCGACCAGCGGGGCTGCCTTAGCATTCTTCTGCTGAATTGCGCAGTGCATCTAACTGATGGCAACTCGCACTCCATGGTGACCTCAGGCGAGAACAGTTAAATGTCGAGCGGCTTTGCGGCTTTGCACAAAAAGTCGGCGGTCTGCACAAAAAGTCTAAAACTCACACTGACTTTGGGCGCCTTCAGGACCCCAGCACTTGCGCGGTCTGCCCATGTCCCTTTCAGCCGTCCCACTGATCCTATGAGTTCTGATCCGCACGTCTTCACCTGCTTTCGGCGCGTAGCTCGCCCATCCTGAATTTGATTCTGTTGATCGAATCCCCACTCTGATGTCTTCATAGTGATACAAGGTCGGCCAGACGAAATAACCGAAGATTCCAATCAGAAACACGACGATGGCGACAGGGTAGAAATTAGGCTTTATGACTGTGGAATTGTGCAAGAGCACTCAGTTGGACTTTCGCTCCCATCCGGCGGATGAATTGATCGCGGCGACCAGCATTGTTGAGGGCTTCCCACTGCTTACGCGCGATCATAAAATTCGCCCATCCCAATTCGTACCTCTTGCCTAACCTTCTACTCGTATCTGAGCGCAATCATCGGATCTACCTTCGCCGCCCGCCGTGCCGGAATCCAGCACGCCAATAATGCAACCACCGTCAGCAACAGGGCGATGCCGCCGAAGGTCAGCGGATCAGTCGCACTGACGCCGAAGAGCAGCATCTTCATCAGCCGCGTCAACGCGAACGAAGCGGCCAAGCCAATCGCTACACCCGCCAGCGCCACCGCCATTCCTTGTCCGAGTATCAGCTTCATCACGTCACGGCTTTGCGCGCCGAGCGCGATGCGGACGCCAATTTCGCGCGTGCGCTGGGCGACGCTGTAAGAAATCACCCCGTACAGCCCTATGGCGGCCAGCAGCAATGCCAGCAGCCCGAAGCTGCCCATCGCCGCCGCCGCAAAGCGCGCGGGTAACAGTGGTAAGGCCAGATGTTCGGTCATCGTCTTGGCGCTGGAGATCGGCAAATTCGCATCAAGCCGTTGCAGTTCACGGCGCACCGCTGCAATTAGTTTTTGCGGGTCAGTATCGGCGCGGACGATCAAGCTGGTTGTGCCGATGGCGGATTGCCACAGCGGGCGGTAGACGAAGGGCTTCGGCGTTTCGTTAAAGTTGGCGTACTTGCCGTCCTGCGCGACGCCGACGACTTGCAGCTTAGGTGCGTCCGTGCCGCCCATACGGAAGCTTTTGCCAATGGGGTCCTCGCCCGCGAAGAAACGGCGCGCGAAAGTTTCATTGATGATTGCAACGCGCGGTGATTGGTCTGAGTCCTGTTCGTTGAATTCGCGCCCCCCGACCAGGCGCGTGCTCATCGCGGCGAAATAGCCGGGGCTAATGCGGTTCGTCAATGCTCTCGGTATGGTCGCATTGCGTTCAGGCGCGCGGTCGTCCAAGTAAAGCGGCGAAGAGCCGAAGTGCAGATCCACCGGAACCAGATCAGCCACGCCCGCCCCGCGCACACCGGGCATCGCACGCACGCGATCCAGCAATTGTTTCAACGCCTCTTTGCCGCGCGCCGCGTCGTAACCTTGCAGGCGCAGATCGAAAGACACTTCGACTGCGTTGTGTGGGTCTAACCCCAGGTCAATCGTCTGTGCTCGCTGCAAACTGCGCAGCATCAGCCCGCCACCGATCAGCAAGACCAACGACAGGGCAACTTGAAAAACGATCAAGCCGTTCTTTAACCGCGACTGCCGCCGGCTACCGAACGACAGTTCTTCTTTCAACGCGGAAACCAGATCGGCCTTCGTCGCCTGCCACGCGGGCAGCAAGCCGAACAACACGCCAGTGGCCAGTGAGAGAAGCGCCGTGAAGAGCAGCACGCGGTAATCCAGGTGCAGGTCAATCAACAGCGGCACGTCCACTGGTGGCTTCAGCCCGACGGCCAGGTCGGTCAGCCAAGACGCCAATAATAATCCCAGTACGCCGCCCGCCACCGCCAGCAGAACACTTTCGGTCAGCAGTTGCCGGATCAATCGCCAGCGCCCAGCGCCCAACGCCAGCCGCACGGCAATCTCGCGCCTTCGTTCTGTCGCACGCGCCAGCAGCAGGTTGGCCAGATTTGTGCAGGCCAGAATCAGCACCATTCCGACCACGCCCATGAGCAGACCGGAAAAGCCCATCACCGGCCCGCGCATCATCCCGCCCATCATTCCGGGATTTGTAATGACGACACGTTTGCCTTCGTTGTCAGCGGGGTATTCGCGTTCCAGTTGTAGCATGGTTGCGTTCATCGCCGATTGCGCCCGCGCCACGCTGACGCCTGGTTTCAGCCGTCCTTGCACGAAGATGTTCTCTACGCCGCGCGCTTCCAGCCAATTGTTGCCGACTTCGATCTGCGCTTGCATCGCCATTGGGAACCACATCTCCGGCGCGGCAATGCTCTCGGTTCCGTAAAAGCCCGGCGGCGCGACGCCTATGACAGTGTAGCCGCGCCCGTTGGCGATCACCTCTTTGCCGACGATGTCCGGTCGGCTGCCGAACCGCTGCAGCCAGCAGGTATGGCTCAAGACCGTGACGGGATGCGCGCCCGGCAATCGGTCGTCATCCACAGTGATGACGCGCCCCTGCGCCGCCCCGACGCCAAGCACCTGAAAGTAATTACCCGATACGGCGTAGCCCCACAACCGTTCATTGACGCCGTCGTGGCTGATGCTGAGCGGCGCGAAGCGGTAAGCGATCAGCCCCGCGAAGACCTCATTGCGGTCGCGCATATCCCGGTAGTTCGGGTAAGAAAAAGTGGCAAACATCCTCCCCTCTTCCGCGTTGTTCAGCGAGACGACTTGCGAAGCTTCTGCAATGGGCAACGGGCGCAGCAGCGCCGTGTTGACTATCGAAAAAATCACAGTGTTTGCGCCAATGCCCAGCGCCAGTGTGAGCACTGCAATTAACGTGAAGCCAGGCTTCTTCACCAACATTCGCGCGCCGTAGCGCAGGTCTTGCCAGAGAGTTTGCATAGTTGTTCCTTTTGTTGAATCCGAATCATTCGTGCCTTAACGCTACCATCGGGTCAACCTTCGTTGCCCGCCGCGCAGGCACATAACAGGCAATGAAGGCCACCAGCGCCAATACGCCAGCCACTGCCGCAAAGGTCAACGGGTCAGTGGCGCTGACGCCGAACAGCAGCGTGTTCATCAAGCGCGTTAATCCAAAGGCCAATGCCAACCCGATGCCTACGCCCGCGGCTGCCAACAACATCCCTTGCCCGACGACCAGTTTCAGCACGTCGCCGGTTTGCGCGCCAAGCGCCAGGCGGATGCCAATCTCGTGCGTGCGCTGCGTGACGGCGTATGACATCACGCCGTAAATGCCGACCAGCGCCAGCACCAGCGCCACCGACGCAAACAGAATCAGCAGCATCAGGTTCAGCTTTTCGGTTGCTACTGATTCGTCGCGGATTTGCTCCATTGTGCGGATGTTGTAGACCGGCTGGTTGGGATCGAGCGCCGCGATTTGGCTGCGCACGGCCGCGGTCAAGCTGGATGGCTCGACGCGGCTTTTAATGACAGCGGTCATCCCGCCGAAGGGCAGTTGCAGGCTGGAAAAATAACCCTGCACGTAATCCGTGCCGCCGCTCAAGCTTTCCATCTTGACGCGGCCAACGATGCCAACAACGGTCAGCACCGGATTGGTCGAATCGGCGCCACCCAGGCGGATGCGCTTGCCGACGGCGTCTTCGTTCGGCCAATAGCGGCGCGCAAACTCATCGTCAATGACGATGACGTTCACGGCGGCGCCAGACCGCTGATTTTCGTCGAGCTTGCTCAAATCGCGCCCAGCCAAGTGCTGACGGTTATCCTGTTCATTGAAGTAACGTCCGGCGCGCAAGGGGATGCCCATTACGCGAAAGTAATCGGCGCTGACCAAACAGGCCTCCATCAAAGGCATTTTGCCGGGCGGCGGCGCGGGGCGGCCTTCAACGGTGAATGAAGTTTGCCAGCCATTGTTGCCCAGCGGCAGCCCCGATGCGACCGATGCCGCTTCGACGCCGGGCACGCCGCGCAAGCCTTCCGTCAGCCGCCGCCAGAATTCAATGCGCTGTTCTTCGCCATACTTCTTTTCCGGCAGCGTGATATTGGCGCTCCACAGCCGTTCGTAAGAGAAGCCCGGATTGACCTGTTGCAGGCGGTAGAAGCTGCGGATGAGCAGCCCCGCGCCCACCAGCAGCACCAGCGCTGCCGCAACCTCAGTCACCACCAGACTGCTACGCAGCCATTGCCGGCTGCCGCTGGTGCCGCGCCCGCTCTCTTTCAATGTTTCGTGCACATCCACCCTGCTTGCCTGCCACGCCGGAGTCAGGCCGAATACCAGACCGGTCAAGATCGAGACAGCAACGGTAAATAGTAAGACGCGATTATCCAAGCCGATTTCCTGCGAGCGCGGAATCGCATCGGGATTCATCTTGAGGATGAAATCAATGCCCCAGGTTGCCAGCAATAATCCCAAACCGCCGCCGACGATGGCCAGCAGCAGGCTTTCAGTTAATAACTGCCG
>JBDSAM010000352.1:0-3622 GCA_039922135.1 Blastocatellia bacterium | reverse complement strand
AAACTCGCGCACGCGCTCGCTTGCACGCGCCGCCATCTCGCGCATTTGCTCCGGATGGTTAAGCGCCCAGCGCAACGTCGCCAGCAGATCGCAACTGTCACCGGCGTGGCACAACAGCCCGTGAACTTGATCGGTAACGACTTCAGGCGTTCCGCCGACTCGCGACGTAACCAGCGGCAGTCCCGCGGCCATTGCTTCCAACAAGACCAGACTCATCGCTTCAATGTGCGAAGGAAAGGCCAGCAGATCGGCGGCCTGCATCAATCGCGAAACATCCGTGCGATGGCCCAGCATCAGCACCGCATCCATCACTCCATACTCTCTCACTTGATTAACCAACTGATCGCGATACTCGCCCTCTCCCACCCACAAGAATTTCGCATTGGGAAACTCAGCCAGCAGATGGGGAATTGTGTGCAGCAAGTCGCGGTAGCCTTTGTCCGGATGCAGCCGCCCGACGGTCAGTACCAACCGGTCAGTTTCGCCCAAGCCCAGTTCCCGGCAAACGCTCTGGCGCGCGGCTGATCGTTCGCCGCTGTTGTTCGCCAGTTGCGTGCCGTTGTAAATGCGCAGCACTTCGTTCGGCGCGGTTTCGAATGATTGACAGACCAACTCGCGGCTGTTTTCAGAAACGGCGATCCACTGCTGGCCGCGCGCTCTGGCCCAGGCGTAAGCCTTAAGCCGCTGCTGTCCGAACGTGAGACGAAACGGTACCGAATGAAAGACTACTGCCGTCGGCACATGCAACAGGCCGCAAGCCAGGAGGCTGCCCGCACCGGAAATCGGACTTGGCAGCGCAATCTGCACGACATCCGGCTTGATCGCCAGCAACGCCGCGACGGTGCGTAACAGCCGCCGCAGATCGGCCAGATGCGGCCAGCGTGTAGGGACTTCGGCAATATCCAGGCGGTGGCAGGTCGCTCCGCTGGAGGTAAAGTCTTGCATCAGCGAAGCCGTTCCCAGCAGGGCGGGCAAGCCCACGTGAACATCCCAGCCGCGTGCGATCGCCGCGCGCGCTATCGTCAAGCTGTGCTCTTCCGCCCCGCCCCGCGCCTGCGCCGGCAGGATCATCAGCAATTTCATTTGATCATCGCCGCGACGCGCTGCCGCCATTCGGGGTATTGAAAGTGACGCCAGTAGGAAAACGACAGCACATAAAAATCCGGACTGAGCTTCGACCCCCAATACTGTTTGCTGATGGCCAGCGTTTCATCCCACTGTTGCCGGTTGTAAGAAAACGATGTCGTTCCGGCATCGTGCCGGAAGCTGGCCAACGTGCGGTCCAGAATCCGCACTGGGAACCGTTCCGTGATTTTGATCCAGTGGCGGTAATCCATCGCGTAGCGGTCGGCTTCATCAAAGCCGCCGACGGCTTCGACCGCCTGCCTGCGGAAGAAGGTGCTGGGCGCGGGCAGCATGACGCGACGACCCCAGCATCGCCAGCATTCGAGCAGCTCGCGGCGCGTTGTGAAGCGGGCCTGCTCAGTCGTGATTGCTTGATCGTCATTGTTTATCACGTCGCAATGGCCGCTGACGATACCTGCTTCGGGGTGGCGCGCGAACTCTTCGGCAATCAAACGGAAGACGTCAGGCTCATAAAAGTCGTCGTCGCCGATCACGCCGATTGCATCGCCGGTGGCCATCGCCAGCCCTTTGTTGAACGCGTGCGAAATGCCCCGGTCGGGTTCGGAAATCCATTTCAGATGCGGATTTTGTTCGGCATACTTCGCCAGCAATTCCGGTGTGCCGTCGTCCGAGCTGCCGTCAATAACGATGTGTTCTTTGGAGGCGTATGACTGCCCGGCCACGCTGGCCAGACAGCGCGGGAGAAAATCTTTGCGGTTATATGTGGCGGTGATGACCGAGAGTTTGAAGCTCATCTTTGGCTGGCGGTCGCGGCTCGGCCTTCCGTTGTCAGCCAGCGGTGCGGCGTGGCGATCAGCGATCGCGCAGTCGTCAAAGGCGTTCCGCTGTTGAAAACATCGCCCGGTTCGACGGTGAACAGCGCGAACTGATCGTCGCGGTAGAGCCATTCGATCATCGGGCGCGTTAATCCAACCGCCAGATAATATCGGCCAGCGGCCAGCGGTAAGTGGGGAAACTCGCATTCGATCACATTACTGCCCTGCTCGAACCGCACGTCCATGGCTGACACGGGGCGGGTGGAGTAGTGAATGACCGGCACGCCCTCCGGCGTATGGATGCCCAGTTCGACGCCTGCCTTGTCAACCGCCTCGTCGGCGCGCCATTCGATGCGGAAGCGCGCGTAATCGCCCGTCGCCAGCGACTGTTTGATGCAGCCGTCTTCATCAAGAATCTCAACCTTGGTCACCTCGAAGCGCCGTTGCGGATCGGATTGGGCAATGGTCAAACTCAACCCGTCGGACATTCGATGCGCCGTCGCCTCAGCCCCGGACAGATAGGTGCGAACGGCTTCGCCTGCCAGCCCGTCGAAGACGACCTCGCCACCAGCAAGCATGATTCCACGCTGGCAAAGGTGCCTGACTGCCGCCAGATTGTGGCTGACGAAAAGCACCGTGCGTCCCTGCTGCGCGACCGCGCCCATTTTGTTCAGGCACTTCTGCTGAAATGCGGCGTCGCCGACCGCCAGCACTTCATCCACAATTAGAATCTCCGGCTCCAGATGGGCCGCGACGGCGAAGGCCAGGCGCAGGTACATGCCGCTGGAATATCGCTTGACCGGCGTGTCAATGAAGCGTTCGACTTCGGCAAAGGCAACGATTTCGTCGAAGCGCCGCGCGATCTCCGCCCGCCGCATGCCCAGAACCGCGCCATTCAGGTAGATGTTCTCGCGCCCGCTCAATTCGGGATGAAACCCTGCGCCGACTTCCAGCAGGCTTCCCACCCGCCCGTAAATTTCTACGCGACCCGACGTCGGCTCCGTAATGCGCGAAAGTATCTTCAGCAACGTGGACTTCCCTGCCCCATTGCGTCCGATGACTCCGACCACTTCGCCGGGTTGCAGTTCGAAGCTCACTTGATCAAGCGCCCACAGCACATCCCCGCTCTGGCGGCGTGCGCCGGAACGCGCGAAGGGGTTGAATCGCCGCGCCGTCTGGACCAAGGCATCCCGCAAGGTTTGCTGACCCGATGTCCGCGCGCCCAGCTCATACCGCTTGCTCAGACGTTCGACTTTGATTGCGAAAGGCAGTGACATAAGCGCGACTTACACTAAATCGGCGAAGTGGCTCTCCAAGCGCCGAAAATCGTAGGCTGCGTAAACAAGCACGGCCAACGTGATCAGAGCCGATATTCCCAGCGCAGCCCAATCGAAGCGTGCTCCGTTCAGTTCGCCGAGCAGCGCGACGCGGTAGCCTTCGATGATTCCTGTCAGTGGGTTGAGCGCGAACAGCAGCCGGTATTGCTCCGGCACCATGCTTGCCGGGTAGATGATCGGCGTGGCGAACATCCAAAATTGAATCAGGAATGGGATCAGGTAGCGAACATCCCGATACTTGACGTGCCAGGCCGCTAGCCACAATCCCACGCCAAGCGCTAGCGCAGCAGTCAGCAGCAAGAGCGCGGGAAGCAGCAACAAATTTGCGCCGACCGGGACTTTGTACCAGAGCATCAACAACGCTAGCACCAGAGAGGCGCAGGC